>JAEZDQ010000028.1 GCA_023433225.1 Bacteroidota bacterium
CGTCAAAAACCGCGTAGGTAAAATGGCTAATCCAATCGCCCAGATTCATATAAATGGAATTTCCGACGGGGATTTCCATGGGTAAATGCCGATGCCCGAAAATGAAATAGTCGAAATCTTCCGATTCTAATTTCCTTTTGACATATTGTACCAGCCATTCGTTTTCTTCACCTAAGAAATGAATGTCTTCTTTACCGGAAATCAACTTATTTTTACGAGATGTTTGGATGCCCAGCCAAACCGCAAAATCCGGATGCAACAGATAAAAGAAAAATTGCGCAACTTTGTTGGTGAAAAGTTTCTTCATCCGCTTGTAACCTTTGTCTCCAGGGCCTAAACCATCGCCGTGCGCCAAAAAGAATTTTTTCCCTTCAATCCGGAAACATTGGCGGTCGTAGAAGACGGTCGCATTGATTTCTTTTTGGAGGTAATCGCGCATCCACAAATCATGGTTTCCGGTGAAAAAGTAGATTTTAATCCCCGAATCCGAAAGTTCGGCCAATTTTCCCAAAACCCGGACAAATCCGCGGGGAACAACTTGTTTGTATTCGAACCAGAAATCAAATAAATCGCCCAGTAGAAACAAATCTTGGCAATCACCTTTGATTTCATCCAGCCATTTTACAAACCGTTTCTCCCGAACCAAACTGCTGATGTCGTCGGGTGCACCGAAATGCTGGTCGGAGGCGAAATAGATTTTTTTGCCCGGTCTGAGCGGGATTTCCGTTAGTTGTCCTCTGCCCGCCATTCTGCATAAGATGTTTCGGTTTCGTGTAAGCGGATGGATTGCAATGTTACCGTTCCCGGCAGGTGAGGGCTGATTTTCCCGACCATGTCGATCAGCATATTTTCGCAGGAAGGCTGGTAGGAAGTGAAAATCACTTTGTGTCCGTCTCGTATCAGCCCTTCGCCCAATTCTTTGTGTGGGGAATTTTCATTGAGCAAAATCGCGTGGTCAAATAAATCCACCACTTCCGCTTTGACAATTTTTTTGATGTCCCCGAAATCAATGACCATCCCGAATTTCGGATGGTTTGCATCCGGATTGGGAACGCCTTTGACCGTTACAAATAATTTATAGGAATGGCCGTGGATGTTTTTACATTTCCCGTCATAACCATACAGTGCGTGAGCAGTTTCGAAATTAAAAGATTTTGTTACACGGATTTTATTCATTAATTTAAAGGTCTAAAAATCAGTGCAAATTTAATGGAAATACTCTCAATAGCCCGTTCATTTGTCGATTTATTTTTCCCCAAGCGGTGTGTTGGCTGTCAATCAGTCATTGCCGGGACTGCGGTTTTGTGCCCTCCCTGCGCGGCAAAGCTTTCTTATACGCATTGGGGCATCAACCGGGAAAATGAGGCCTACTTCAAACTGAAAGCCCTTTGCAACCTTAATTCCGCCGGGAGCTTCCTGAGGTTTGAACATGATAATATCACCCAAAAGCTCATGCACTTTTTAAAATATGAAAATCATCCCGAGATTGGCATTTTGCTGGCGGAAGGAGTATTTTCTTCCATGAATCTGGCTGCCTACGACGGAATCATCCCGGTACCCATCCATCCTAAAAAATTGAAAAAACGCGGCTATAACCAAGTGATGCCTTTTGCCGAAAGACTGGCTGAACTAACAGGAATCCCATTGGTCAAAGATTGTTTAATTCGGAAAGAAAACAATCCGTCTCAAGTCCATAAATCAAGGGAAGAAAGATTGAATTCCATCCGGAACGCATTCACGATTAAAGGGGATTTAACCGGACATTATTTATTGGTTGACGATGTGCTCACGACCGGAGCCACGGTTTCTTCCTGCGTCAATTTGATTCATTCGAAATTTACGGTCAAAATCAGCGTGCTGACCATTGCCTGTGCGGTTTGATTTTTGATTAACTTGCAGCAGTTTTTATTTATGCGCTTTTTAGTATATATTCTTACGGTATTCATCGTTTTTTCCTGCGCCCGGCAAGGCACTCCGTCGGGTGGCCCTAAAGACGAAATGCCACCCAAGTTCTTAGGCAGCTTGCCTGATACCTTATCCGTCAATGTCCCTGTTGATCTGAAAGAAATCCGGATTGATTTTGACGAGTACATTATTCTCAAAGACCCGACGCAACAAATCATCGTTTCACCCCCGCTGGGCAGCAATGCGGTTTTCATGCCGGTCGGTTCGCCGCGCAGATACATTCAGATAAAATTAGAGGAACCGCTTTTGGAAAATACAACCTACAACATCAACTTCGGTAATTCCATCCAAGACAATAATGAGGGCAATAAACTGCCCTATTTCCAATATGTTTTTTCGACGGGAGACCATGTCGATTCGCTTCGTATACAAGGTAAATTGAGCGTTTTATCCGAAAAAAAACTATCTGAAAACAGTTTGGTCGCTTTGTTTAAAGTCGATTCGGGCTACCGTGACAGTCTCATTCTGAAAGAGAAACCCTTTTATGTTGCCCGTCCCGATTCGGAAGGGAATTTTACCCTGAATTACCTGAAACCGGGAAAATACCAATTGGTTGCATTTGACGACAAGGTGCAGAATATGAGGTACGATAGCGGACAGGAAAAACTGGGATTCGTAGATTCTTATATCAATTTAAATGAAAACACATCTGCTGATTTACAGCTTTTTGACCAACTTCAGGGATACAAAGCGGGGAAAGCGGAGCAAAAAGGTTACGGGCATTTGGTTTTCCGGTTTACGGGACAACCGGATGAAGTGGAAATCACCCCGATTGATTTTGATTTTACGACTTCACGGATTTCATACCTCCCCAAAAGCGATTCTTTGAATTTTTGGTTTAAGCCCGATGTGGATTCTGTTTCGGGCAGTTCAAAGAGGTTGAATTTTTTGGTCAAACACAAGAATTATGAGGATACTGTTTCGTTGGTTTACAGCAATTCAATCCGGCATCAGCTTTCGGTGAAAGAAGATAACAAAGGCTTTTACACACCTTCCCAAAAACTGAAATTTTCAGCGAATTATCCGATTGAAAAAATTGATCCCGGTTTTATTTCCGTCAAAAAAGATACCTTGGAATTAACGTTCCAAACCCTGCTCGATTCGATACATGAGAATACGTTTGCCATTGATTTCCCCATCGAATTGACAACTGCCTATGAAGTGAATTTACTCTCCGGTGCGGTGACCGATTTTTTTGGTGAAACCAACGATACCATTCGTGTGAAATTCCGCACAAAATCCCGGAATGATTTCGGGAATTTAAGGTTGACTCTGCAAAACAAGCCCGATAGGCCTTTTTGGATTCAATTGTTGAATGCGAAGGATGAAATCATCGATGAGCAATATTCCACCGAAAATTCTTTTGAATATACTTACCTGAATCCGGGGGAATATTATTTCAAAATTCTGGTGGATGAAAATGCAAACGGGCATTGGGATACAGGTGATTTCTTCCAACGCAAACAACCCGAAAGAGCGATGGTTTATCCGACCATGCTCCAAGTCCGGGCAATGTGGGATTTGGATGAAACTTGGGTTTTGTCGGAAAGCAAACCGGTAGAAAATAAAGAATCCCCAACTGCAAACAGCGGGGATTCCAACTAATTTTAATCAATCCTTATTTATTCTACCGTCACGGATTTTGCGAGGTTACGCGGTTGGTCCACATTTTTACCGAGCTTCACAGCGATGTAGTATGACAGAAGCTGCAGAGGAATGGCGGCCAAAATTGGTGAGAACTCTTCTGAACTGTTCGGGATTTCAATTACGTGGTTGGCGATCTTACGCACTTCATTGTCCCCTTTGTTGACTACTGCGATGATTTGTCCGCTTCGGGCTTTGATTTCCTGTGCATTGCTGACTACTTTTTCGTAATGGCCAGTTTTGGTTGCGATGATAATCACCGGCATATTTTCATCAATCAATGCAATCGGACCATGTTTCATTTCTGCTGCCGGATAACCTTCCGCATGGATATAGGAAATTTCTTTCAGCTTCAAAGCACCTTCTAAAGCGGACGGGAAATTATAGCCCCTGCCCAAATAAAGCGCATTGGAGGAATCTTTGTATTTTTCAGCGATTTCAATGACTGTTTCTGCGGTTGATTGCAGGGTTTCCTCAACTAATTCCGGCATTGCATCCAACTCCCGAATCATGGCATTGAATCTTTCTTTGCTCAGATTTCCATTGTGTTTTCCCAATTTAATCGCGATCAAAGAAAGAATGGTCAACTGCGCGGTAAAAGCTTTGGTGGAAGCTACCCCGATTTCGGGTCCGGCATGGGTATAGGATCCGGCGTCTGTAAATCGTGCGATGGACGAGCCTACCACATTATTGATGCCATAGATGAAAGCACCTTTTTCTTTGGCCAGTTTCAGAGCCGCCAAGGTATCGGCTGTTTCACCGGACTGGGAGATGGCGATGACGATGTCCTTCTTACCGATGATGGGATTTCGGTAGCGAAATTCTGAGGCGTATTCCACTTCTACCGGGATTCGAGCCAAGTCTTCAATTAAGTATTCGCCGACCAATCCTGCATGGTAAGATGTGCCGCAAGCGACGATGATGATTCGTTTGGCGTTCATGAATTTTTCCTGGTGGTCCCAAACTCCAGCCATGCGGATGATTCCTTCTTCAACCAAAAGCCTTCCTCTCATCGTATCTCGGATGGATTTGGGTTGTTCGTAAATTTCCTTCAGCATGAAATGTTCATAACCGCCTTTTTCGATTTCTTCCAGATTGAACTGAAGTTCCTGAATCGATGGAACCACTTGTAAATTGTCTTTGATTTTCCGGATGTCCACTTCTTTCCCCAACGAAATAGTCGCCATTTCGCCATCGTCAAGGTAAACAGCGTCTTTGGTGAATTGCAAGAAAGGCGATGCGTCGGAGGCGATGAAGAATTCATTTTCACCGATTCCGATTGCCAACGGGCTGCCCAGCCTCCCCACTACAATCTCATTGGGGTTGCTTTTATCCAGAACCGCTATGGCGTAAGCACCGATGACTTCGTTCAGCGCGTATCGCACTGCATCGGTTAAGGTAAGTTTATCTTTTTCTTTTAAATATTGAATCAGGTTGATCAATACTTCGGTATCGGTATCGCTGTGAAATACAAACCCGTGTTGAGAAAGTTCAATTTTGATGGATTCATAGTTTTCAATGATTCCGTTGTGTACAATCACCAATTCCTCGTTGTTTGATAAATGCGGGTGGGAATTCACGTCGTTGGGAACACCGTGCGTTGCCCAGCGCGTATGGCCTACCCCGATAACGGAACCGTTGTCGATGGATTCCGCTTTGGCTTCCAAATCCGAAACTTTTCCTTTGGTTTTCACCAATCCGAATTCATTGTCTTCAATGACCACAATCCCCGCGCTGTCATAGCCGCGGTACTCTAATCTTTTCAACCCATTGATAATGATGGGATAGGCAGCTCTATGCCCGATGTAACCTACGATTCCACACATGGTACTTATTTTTTAGTATAATAAACTTTGAGTTGTAATTTTTTGTCTTGTTGTTCAGTAGCGTTTCCGTGTAAAACAACCCGGTGTGGATTGAACGCACGGTCGTTGGCAAAAGGATCTGTCGCGCTCACCGGTGTTGTGTAACTATTCGAAGGAGTCAATAGGAAGTTCCCGAGACTCAGAATCAAACTTCCGTCCTCATAAACGGTATTTCCTTCTACAATTCCTTTGATATAATCGGTTATTCGAATGGTATAAACTTTCGGATCATCGGTGTAATTGTACATCGGATTGAATTGTACCGAAAGCGGATAACTGTTATAAAACGCTGTCAAATCCGTAAAGTTTAGGTTTTTGTGTTTGGGGTCTTCCCAATACCGGTTCCATCCAAAAAGATAAGGGGGCTTTTTCAATCCGTAATTGTCATCCACAAATAAATTCAATTCCGCACCTACAATGGCCCAGTCATTTTCTAATACGTTTTGACGGATTTGGTTCAATTGGTCCTGATTGAGTTTGATAACCGTTTTGGTTCCATCCAAACCATTGAGGTACAATCGGCTGTCGCCGGAAACAGTATTTGGGTTTGTAAAGGAATTCACAAACTGCGGGCTTCGGTTGGAATGCTGGTATTGATTGATATGGACGTTGAAGCCCGGCGTGGTCGCCCAATAACTGGCAAAGGATAGCCCAAGCGTTCGCTGAAGCCTTGGTTCATAGTCTTCCGCTCCCGTATCTTCCGTCGGGTTGTCATAGGAAGAATACATTGTAAAAGCCATTAAACTCGGGTTGAAATTGAATAAAAATCCTTGCTCTTCTGCTACACTAAGCTCAATTCCCCGAAACAGATTACGGATGAATGAAGCTTGGTCGTTCAGGTTTGAACCGGCGTTGTCAATGAATTTTTGCTTGAAATAATCTGCATCCAACTTCACCTTATAAGCTACGACAGGCGCTTGTGTTTCGATGTCGTTTTTGGCTTTTATTTGGTAAGTGGTAATGGTGTTGGAAACGGGAGCACTGCCCAGAACATTGGGTAAAACGTCAATCTGATCCCTTACCCGGAGGGTGGGATTGGAGAAATAGGTGGTATCCTGAGAATACAAATATTCGCCTACTTCCCGTACCTGTAAAGTCATCGGCAAGGCGGTGTTTCCATAAATGGAATCCACTTTATACGTCCTTTTAATTCTCATGGTCGCCGTATCGCTTGGTTGTTCGCCTTCGGCTAAATAGAGGTAGGCGGTATCAACAGAGATGTCTTCGGTTGTGTTTTTGTAATAAACGGGAATGTGCAAAACCACGGAATCCATCGCAGGGTTCGCTCCAAAATCCGGGTTCAATTGCCCCAAGCGCGCTTGGGAAATAAATTTTGCTTTGGTTCGTCCGAAAACCGGCTCTTCGTAAACGCCCAAAATCCCGTTTTGCAATACTTTTTCATCAGACCGTATAGAATCTGAATTGGTGTTGTATGCGATTAAATCGACATACATGACATTTGCGGTAGAACCACTGTCCAATAAGCCGCTTCCTACATCGGAAATGTCGTCCTCGCAGGAAAAAGCAGACAGTGTTACCACTACTACAATCGCTCCCGCAACAAGGTTAAAAACTCTCTTCATGGATTGTTGTATGATTAATTTTGATTCATTAATTCCTCAGCATAAAAAAGTTTATATGCTTCGCTGATTCCCTCTACCGGACAGTATTCCATGACAGGGATGTTTTCTGTTTCTAGAAAATTATTGATGGGTTCGGGTATGATTTCTTCACCTTTAATCGCGGCATCCGCGTATTTCAATGCGGACTTGGTTACAGCGGTAAAGTCGGGTTTGGAAAGGTATTTTGCAACATCGCCGTTGATGCCGTCAAAAGCAAGTTTTTGGGTAATTTCCGGGTTCAATTCACCTTCAAAGGAATTGTCAAACAAAGAAACGACGACCTTTGCTTCATTGAAGAAAGAATCATCTGCATAATATTCCTTGATATAAGCGGGCAACATACCGGACATCCATCCCATGACATGCACCACGTCGGGTTTCCAGTTTAATTTTTTCACCGTTTCCAAAACACCTTTTGCGAAGAAAATGGCTCTTTCGTCGTTGTCGGGAAGCAAAGAACCTTCTTTGTCAAAATAAACCGATTTCCGTTTGAAATATTCTTCATTGTCAATGAAATAAACCTGCAGCCTTTCTGCGGGAACAGAGGCTACTTTGATGATTAAAGGTTGGTCCATGTCATTGATAATCAGGTTCATTCCTGAAAGACGAATCACTTCGTGTAATTGATGCCTCCTTTCATTGATAACTCCAAACCTTGGCATGAAAATCCTTACATCTGCTCCTCGGTCGCTCATCGCTTTAGGGATTTTCAATGATTGTACTGACATCGGGTTTTCAGGAAAGTAAGGAATCATTTCGGTAGTTACATACAATATGCGCTTTCCTTCCATATATTTAGATTAATTACTTGAAATAGTGCACAAAGATACAAAATATCTGTGAGATTTGTTGGAGGTGCCTTATTTTTGCAATGATTTTTATATTTATTAACAATTAATGATCGTATTCAGAACCCCATCCGAAGTTGCCTCATTTGTGAAAATCCAAAAGAAATTGGGTAAAAGTATCGGATTCATCCCCACCATGGGAGCTCTCCATGCTGGACACATTTCTCTGGTAAAAGAATCTGAAAATGACAATGATATAACCATTCTGAGTATTTTCGTCAACCCGACGCAATTCAACAATACCGAAGATTTGGCAAACTATCCGAGAACCGAAGAAGCAGATGC
>JAEZDQ010000029.1 GCA_023433225.1 Bacteroidota bacterium
ATCTCAACCTTATTGTACAGCCAAGATTGTGTCATAGTTCCGGGATTCGGTGCTTTTTTGGCTCAGAAAAACCCATCCACTTTAAAGAATGGGACAATTAATCCGCCTTCTAAAAATTTAGGCTTTAATGTGAATTTACAAAAAAGCGACGGATTATTGATTCAAACTCTTGCAGGGCACCATCATTTGAGTTTTGAAGAAGCCCAAAGCGAGGTAGAAACCCAAGTCAACTTCTGGAAAAACCATTTGGAAACAAATGAATCACTCACGCTGAACCATTTGGGGCGTTTAACAAAGGATGCAGCAGGAAACTTGGAATTCCATGCCGACAACAAGAATTACCTTTTGGATTCATTCGGGTTGGAAAGCATCCGGGCGAAACACATCATGCACCCGGTTCAACAATCTCATTCATCAGCGGGTTGGTGGAAAGTTGCGGCTGTCATTCCGATTTTAATCGGAGGTTATTTGTACTTCGGAAAACCTCAACCGGTAGCCGATTTTGTAAATGAACAATGGAGCGGCTTTGTTGCGCCAATTATTCAATCTCAAGACGTGGTGAGCGAAATTCCTACAGCATCGGTGGAAGTGATGGAACCGATTGTAACTGAATCTTTGGTGATGGAAACTCCAGCGCATGATTACCAAGTGATAGCCGGCGCGTTCCGCGTTCAATCTGAGGCGGAAATCTTGGAGCAAAAACTACGAGACCAAGGTTTTGAAAAAGCCCAATTCACCCAAAAAAAAGGAAATTATTTTTATGTTGCCTTTGAAACATTTCAGACAAAAGACCAAGCATTGGAATACAGAAAATCCGTGTTGGACAAATTCCCTGAAACATGGGTACTTTCATTGAAAGATTAATATTCTAAATTATATTTGAAAAATTTAAAAGACCTTTGCATCGTAAAGGTCTTTTTTATGAATTCAAAAATCAAAACCCCGTCTGATTCTGCTGCTGTCTTAACCAATTTGGTATTGCCGAGCGAAACCAATATGCTCAACAATATGTTTGGCGGAGAACTTTTGGCGCGTATGGACAGGATTTCATCAATTGCGGCGAGACGGCATTCAGAAAGCTATCAGGTCGTGACTGCCAGCGTGAACCATGTTTCGTTCAATCAGTCCATTCCGGTAGGAAGCATCGTGAAGCTGGAAGCAAAAGTTACGCGTGCATTCAAAAGTTCGATGGAAATATATGTGGACGTTTGGATTGATGATCCGGAGAAACAAGAATTGAGCAAAACCAATAACGGGATTTATACTTTTGTTGCAGTGGATAAAAACAATAAACCGGTTCAGGTTCCGCAGATTAAACCGGAAACAGAAGAAGAAACAGAACGGTACGAAGCTGCGCTCCGCCGAAAACAACTCAGTTTGATTTTAGCCGGAAAAATGGATCCGAAGGATGCACATGAACTGAAAGCGATTTTCTTTTAACGCTTTGATTGAAAAAAATCTAAGATTATTTTCGAACATTTTTCGTCCAAGATCCCAAACTGAACTTCGGTTTTTGGATGAAGTTTAATTCCGTTATTTACAAAGCCCCTTTTTTCATCCCGTGCCCCGATGACCACCTTCGATATTTGGCTCCAATAAAGTGCGCCGGCACACATCACACAAGGTTCGAGCGTTACATACAGGGTGCAGTTTTGTAAATATTTTCCTCCCAAGTAATTCGCAGCGGAAGTGATGGCCTGCATTTCGGCATGGGCAGTAACATCGGTCAAGGTTTCGGTCAAGTTGTGGCCTTTGGCAATAATTTTATTGTTCGAAACAATCACCGCGCCAATCGGAACTTCCTCTTTTTCGAAAGCACTATAAGCTTCATCCAAAGCTTTGCGCATAAAATATTTGTCTGAAAAAACCTCGTCCATCAGGGGTGTAAATTAAAATTTAAGGAACTAATTTTGCGCCTTTTAAACGGGCATATTGACGGATGTATTTGACAAATTTGTCACGGGTATTTGCTCTATTGTGGATGTAGAAGTAAATCAAATCATTGCCTTTTCCCTGAATGTAAAGGTTGGTTATACCTTTGTCCGATGCGACATAAACGTTGATTACCTCACTCCATTTAATACGAACTACAGAATTTCCTTTGTCACAAACCCATTCAATGTATTCTTTGAAAATATCCAAATTTCCGGAACAAAGTATGTCGATTGTATGGCCATCAAACCATTCCTTTATTTTTGACTCAGAGGGTTTTCGAAATTTCTCGATAACACCTAAAAAATTCCTCATTGGGTAGTTTTTTATTCATTTAACAGAGAGAATCTTGGGTTTAGGAAGACAAATATAATAAAATTTAGGTGATCAGGTTATTATGAAATTGTTAGTTAAAAGATTACAGATATTAAATAAAAAAGCCTCCGGAATCCGAAGGCTTAAAATTGATTGAGTGAAATTTCTTATTCTTCACCGGCTGTATCAGTTGCGGGAGCTTCACCTGTAGCTTCTTCGGCAGCTTCTTCTTCGTCATCGTCTGCAATCGCCGTTCTGGAAGTTCGGATTGCAACAATTACCGCATTGTCCGGATGAAGAATAGTAAAATCTTCATTGCGAATTGATTCCACGTATTTTTTGTGTCCGATACGCATGGATGTAATGTCGATTAGGATTTCGTCCGGTAAATTGGCCGGAATCGCTCTTACTTTCAGTTTCCGCATATTGAACCGTAAAACACCACCGTTTACCACACCGCGTGCGCGCCCGGTAAGGCGAACCGGAATTTCGATTGCCACCGCTTTGTCATCTTGAAGTTCAAAAAAATCAGCATGGATGATTTTGTCTGTTACAGGATGAAATTGAATGTCCTGCAAAATTGCATGTACTTTGGTTCCGTCTGATAATTCCAATTTTACAGTGTGTGCTTCGGGGGTATAAACCAGATTTTTGAAGCTTTTCTCGTCTGTTGAGAAATGCAAAGGTTCATTTCCACCATAAACAACACAAGGTACTTGGTCAGCATTACGTAAGGCACGCGTTGAAGTCTTGCCCACGCTTTCTCTTTTTACACCTTGAATTGTAATAGATTTCATTTGTTTGTTGTTTGTTTGTTATTAATTGTATAATTCGATGCCCAAGATAGTTTTGTCTGAATTAAAATCCTGCTACAACGGGCATTTTATCAAAATATGTATAAATTAAAATTAAATAATAAATTTCGAACTAATTGATTTTCTGTCATGTACCATATGCATAACATCAGCAAAAAGTGGGGCGCAAGATAATACTTTTATTTTAGAACCCGTATAATTTTTTAATGGAATACTGTTTGTCACCGCGACTTCTACCAATGGTGAGTTTTCAATCCGCTCATATGCATATCCCGAAAGTACCGGATGGGTAGCGATGGCCCGTACACTTTTGGCTCCCTTTTCCATGATAAGTTCGGCCGCTTTGGTAAGGGTTCCGGCCGTGTCTATCATGTCGTCCAACAAAATTACGTTTTTGCCATCCACTTCACCTATCAACAACATATTCTCAACTTGATTGGCTACTTTTCTTTCTTTGTGGCAAATAACAATGTCTGCGTTCAGGTATTTTGAATAATTATTAGCCCTTTTGGCTCCGCCCATATCGGGAGAAGCAATTGTTAAATCACTCAAATTCAAATTTTTGATGTAATCAATAAAAATGGTGGAAGCATATAAGTGGTCTACAGGGATTTCAAAAAACCCTTGGATTTGATCCGCGTGTAAATCCATGGTCATTACCCTCGTGGCTCCAGCTGCGGTAATCATTTTTGCGACTAATTTGGCACCGATGGGAACCCGAGGCGCATCCTTGCGGTCTTGACGGGCATATCCGTAATAAGGGATAACGGCCGTAATCTTATCGGCAGAAGCCCTTTTGGCGGCGTCACACATCAATAATAATTCCATCAAGTTTTCACTGGGTTGGAATGTAGAACCGATGATGAATACCCGTGCTCCGCGAACAGATTCCTCAAATGCAGGCTGAAATTCTCCATCACTAAAGTCTACAATTTTTAACTTTCCCAATTTCTCACCATAACAATCGGCTATTTCAGCAGCCAATGTGTGACTTCCTCTGGTAGAGAACAATAAAGCAACCTGATGCATAAAATGTTTTTGACAAAAGTAAGGATATTCCACGCAACCACTCAAGTAATCGGAGGTTTTTTGGCATTACTTTTGTTAAAATATTTCAGGATTTTCACACATGATAAACCCATGAATGAATTATTTACAATAAAAACACACTTAAAATATTGTTAAATTCAGTTTTGTTCATACATTTGTATCAGAAAATAAAGAGTTTAGAGTATTAATCTAATAAATAATTTATGAAAAAGTTCTTTTTACCGATTGCAATTCTGGCAATGGCTTTTCACAGTCAAGCGCAAGAAACGCAAGAAGAAATCGTAGAAATGGAGAACACTCGCCCCTACTATAAGGCCTCCAACTACGATAAATGGTCAGCAGAGTTAAACGTAGGTGGAAACAATGCTATTTACAATTGGAGTAAGGGTTACTACGATCGAAAGTATTTAAACCTTTGGCATGCTGATTTAGGAATCCGTTACATGTTCAACACAAAATTCGGTTTAAAAGCCGATGCTGGATTTGACCAGCTCAAAAACCACGACAAAAGCAAAGAATTTGAAAGCCGTCAATGGAGATTCAGTTTACAAGGTGTTTTAAACCTTGGCCGTATTTTAAGTTTTGAAGACTGGACAAAGTCTTTGAGTTTGCTTTTCCATGCAGGACCCGGTTATGCCATCTTCCAAAACGACAATTTGGCTGAAGATGACGGTATGTTCAATGTAATGGGAGGTCTTACCTTACAATATAGAATCAGCGACCGTTTGGCACTCACCGGAGATATTACCGGAATGAACAATTTCGGAATGCAATCCACTTGGAACGGTTTATCAAGAGATGAAAGTTATTTGACGGTCACCACTGTTATTCCTTCACAAACCGTAAACGGTCAGGTGATTCCGGGACAGACCATTACTTCACAAGTAGCGAACCCGGCTAACCAATATTTAAAACACTTAAATCCATTGATAAATGCTTCATTAGGTTTAACCTATTATTTCGGAAACAAGGAACATGCTGACTGGTATTTAGAAGAAGATTTAGCACACAGAGTGGATAATATCGAAGAAATGTTGATGGATGATGATGGTGACGGTGTGCCAAACTACTTGGATCAAGAACCGGACTCAGCTCCCGATGCAGTAGTGGATACCAAAGGTAGAACCATCGACTCTAACGGTAATGGTGTTCCTGACGTGATTGAACAATACATTGCTGACAACTACCCAGGAGCAGGTACTTCCGGTGTGTTGAGCGATTCAAACATATTGAGACAATTAATTGATAGCGGAATCATTAATGTATATTTCGACTATGACAAATCAGATCCGTTTGATGCTTCAATTGGCGGTGTCGATTTTGTAGTTGAGTATTTGAAAATGAACCCTAATGCTTCTGTAGATGTATTTGGTTATGCGGACCCTGTTGGTGGAAGTGCTTATAATCAAGCCTTGTCTCAAAGAAGAGCAGACGCGGTAAAACAAATCTTAATTGGCAAAGGAATCAATGCTTCCCGAATCAATGCTAAAGGACAGGGTGTTGACGGAGACTTCCAAGGTAGTGCCGTTTCAGCTCACCAATTAGCTCGTAGAGTAATCTTTAAGATTAAATAAATTTTATAAGATAATTAGATAAAGAAAGCGACCATAGAGTCGCTTTCTTATTTTTTATAATTCCGCACAACCCATGAAAACCTTTCAATTCTTCTTATTAATTCTATTGTCTAATCCTTCTTACTCCCAATTCCAAAGAGGGTTTGAAGAAGCTGAAATATATTTCAGAAACAATCAATCCATAAAAGGTTTCATTTATGATGATTTTGCACAAAATGATTTTTATGGTAAATCAGATTTCAAACAAACTGGGTCAGTAAGCGGAAATAGTTCAATAGGCGCCTATCCGAGCATCGTTTCATTCCAGACAATTATTAAAACGATTTACTTCAAACAGCATGAAACAGATGGCCAACAAACCGGATACCCAGCTGACAGCATTGATTTCATAACCGTCTCCAGAAGTGACGAAATCCAAAAATATAAAACGATGAAAGTCATCAGGGCAGACCTAAAGAGTCAACCTTTAAAGTTTGATACATTGAACCGTTTGATTTGGCTCCCCGTTCTGAAAGAAGGAAAAATAAATATGTATGGATACTATAGCTGGGCACTAAAAAAATCGAACGGTTGGGCAGAAGTTTATTTTCAAAGAGAAGGAGAAGAATACGCAGTCAATCCGATTCAAAGTCATAAATTGAATGTGAACGCCCAAAGACATGGAATCAGAGCTTCGTTGCTTAAAATTTTCAACGACTGTCCGAAATTCGAAGAAAACATAGAAACTATTATTGATACATATTTACAAGATTTTCATGAAGCAAGAAAACTCACGAATGAAGAAAAAAATAAAATCAAACAGCAACGTAAAGAACTACGCGACATGACAGAGTTCGAAATAAGGGAGCAAAATTCTTACGTGCCTTATGAAAATATCCTCAATAAATATTATGAGTATTGCGGACAATAAAAAATCCGGGACAAAACCCGGATCTTCATCATGTTTAAATAAACTACTTCGCTTTCTTAGCGATTAATTTAGCAAGTGATTTTCCGGTTTTCGCATAACCTTCTGCAATCCGGTCATTGTTGTTTGCTACCCCCATATAACTATCTCCGGGCGCATCTTTGCTGTTGATTACCAATAATACGTTACCGGGATTTGCTGTTTCAACAAACTTCAGGCTGGTACTTACTTTTGCCGGCTGTTTCATAACTCCGGCAAACCATCCCGGATAAATCCAGGTCGTTTCAACAATCAACGTATATTTCGCATCCGAATCTTTGGAAGCGGAGATTTTCATATTCTTGTTCATGGAAGAAATAAACTTATCTATAAAAGAATTGGCTTTCGAAGACTCCCAATCAGCTAACCATTTATCGGCTTCGGCCTTTCCTTTTTCATCTCCGATTTCCTTTGTTCTTTTGGCGATGTATTCTTCCTCGCTCATTTTTTCGTTGTAAAAAGTCGTTTTGTCAAAATCAAAAACAACTTTTAGTTCCGTTTGTCCTTTTAAAAAGTTAAAGTCCCCTGACTCAACTTTCAGTTTCTGAGCGGAAACAGTCGCTACAAACGCAACCATGACCACTAAAAATAGTTTTAGTTTCATAATAATTAAATTTTAGTTTATTGAACTCTCTTATCTACAAATGTGATATTTTTTCTTGAATTTTCTGGAAATTTGATTCTAATTATTTCTTGCTCCGAAACAAAAATTATTTTGGGGCTGACCCGGATTTTGGAACGAAAACGATCCTTGATTTTATCATGCAATTCCTCCGATTCAACTCGCGAGAAGATTTTTACATGAATTTCATCTTCATTGATTTCATTTGAAAAAACCTCAATCACATGGTGTTCCACTTCGGCAAAATCATTCAACAAATCCAACAAGGAAGGTGGATAAAGGCTTGTCCCTTTGTATTTTATCATTTGTTGCCTCCGTCCTATTAACGGCCCGATTCGCATCGTATTCCGCCCGCAACTACAACCTGATGTATGTGGTTTCAGAATATCACCTGTTTTGTAACGCAAAAGCGGCATCGCCTCCACCCCTAACGTCGTAATGGTCAATTCACCAGCTTCCCCATTTTTGACCGGAAGGTTATTTTCATCTAAAAATTCTGCAATAATCAATTCCGGATGTAAATGCCCGCCTATTCTCGCACCGCATTCCGTAAAGGCTGTTGCCATTTCCGTTGAAGCATAAGTCGAGAAAAGTTGAACGTCCCACCTTTCCCGAATTCTTTTCGCCAAAGTGTTTTCCGTAAAATCTTGGGTTCTCAGTGGCTCTCCGATACAAATGACTTTGCGGACGCTTGAATTCCGATAATCAATCCCGTTTTCTTCCGCATATTCCATCATTTTCAATAAAAAAGACGGTACACAAATCAAGGTATCAGGATTGATTTTTGTAATGGTATCCCATTGCAATTCAGGCACACCGGAACCGACCCTAACAATTCCTACACCGGCTTTACGGGCACCGAGAAAATAAGCCAATCCGGCCATGAAGCGCCTGTCGAGAGTAGTAGTCAATTGAATGATGCTGTCATCGGTTAAGCCGGCACATTGGTAAGAAAGTTCTTCATTATAGGCCAGACGTTCCAAATCCTTATCGGAAAGCGCAATCCAAACCGGATCACCGGAAGTTCCTGACGTAGTAACAAAATCCGCAATACGGTTTCTTTCTATACACAAAAAATCATCGTTAAAGTGCTGTAGATCATCCTTTGTGGTAACGGGAATATGTTTTAAATCTTCTAATTTCCGGATTTGTGAAATTTCGATTTGGTGTTTTTGAAACAGCCGTGCATAGTAAGGTGAATTCGCGTTCAGATAAACCAATTGCTTCTTCAATAAATCTTCCTGAAAGGATTTGATTGCTTCCGGGCTTTTTGTTTCTATATCGGGAATAGGAATCATTTTAATTTTCTTTCAGATTTACGGATTCGTTTCTGAACCAATTCTTTATCAGGCAATGTAGTGATTTCTTTGGTAAGTGCAATTTGATAAAACAAAATGGCATTTCGATAATCTTTTTGGTGAAAATAATATTCGCCCGCCACAAAATATCCTTTCCAGAATTCGGGATTCAACTCCACAAAAGATTCGATTTCAGCATCTAAAATGGCTTCTCCGGATTGGATTTTAGCGGAAATTTCATCCATCTTTTTTCTAAAAAGACGGTAGTTTTCAAATTCCTGAGAAAGTAGAAATTCATCCTCCGGAATAGATAATGAATCAATTGAAACCGAAACATTCCATTCATTTAATTTAGAATTCTCAAAAACTTCGTCCAAATCATAAGCGACAAATTCTCCCAATTGATAAGGATTTGCCGAAACCCACATCAACTTTTCCGCTGGTTTGAAAATAACGGCATGGTGCGCCAACAGCTGGTTGATGGCTTTTTCATTCCCGTAACCGATTTCCAAATCATTCAAACCTTCTTTATTTCGCAGAAATTCTGCCGCAATTTCCGGTGTGATTTTCGGATGCGTTTCAAAGAGTTCATTAACCCGTTCAAAACGATATTGGGAATGCGATTCTTCCATGGTTTTCAGGTTCTTTTTATCGGAAAAATAAGCCTCACTTTGAAAATGATTGGAACAAACCAATAAATCAGAAGAACTATCGAGTTGGTACACCCCGAATTTTTGAGGCGAAACTTCAATCAAAACAGCATTTTTGTCTTGCGCGCTTCCAATCATCATCGACTCCGAAACAAAAACTTCCCTTTTCTTTGAAATTTCAATGGCTTCTTCAATATTGGATGCATATTGTAAGATTTCTCTCGTCAAAAGTGAAATCGGGGTTTTGGCTTTCAGCGGAATGGAAGATTTCCCAGCGTTGATAGTTACCGTAAGACCTTTTTCATTCATCCCGGAAACTGCGCCGACCATTCCCGGCCAAGTGACAATTGCGTGTTTATATCCATTTTCCGGATTGAAAAAGGCAATCAGTTTTTCTTGGGCAAACTCTTCACCGACATAAAAATCAAAATTCCTCCCGATGAGCATTTCGCCGTCGTCGGTATGTTTTCCCCAAGCCGCAAATGAAGTACAACCGACCATCGCCAAGTCTTGTAGGGCATGGCCAATGTCATGGGCGGCATGGAAATACAGCGTCCGCCAATAAGGTTCCGCTATAAAATTAAATTCGTCGGAAGAATAACGCGACAATCCATAAAGCTCGATTTTGTACTCTTCCGGAATATGGTCGCTTAATTCCCGATTGAAGTATTTTAAAAAGTTTTGGAGGATTTTTTGGTAAAATTCAGATGGAACCAATTCCTTAATTTTTGAAACAAAAGCTTTTTCTTGTTTATAAATTAATTCTTGCGTAAGCAAACCGTTTGAAACCCCGAGCTCCAGAGGATTCCCTTCCACATACAACTCCCAAATCCCTTGGCGGTTCTTCAATAAATAATTACTTCCGGCCCGGTAATGGTTTTCCGACAGGGTTTCTCTTTCGGGCAGAATGAGGGAATATTGCTCATACGACGGCAGTTCCTTGGTTCCTGTACAAGAAAATAATATGGTGCCTATTCCAATAATAAGTAAAATATGTGGTATTTTGAAAACCATTAGTGAAGGGTGTACGCAAGTGCCTGAACAGCTCGGTCATGCTTTGCCACAAACGGGTTTTCCTTATCCCAAACATAACCGGCCAAGACTGAACAGATTTTTCGGCGAATGTCCTCATTGACTTCAGGATGAAAGAAAAGTTTCTGCAATTCACCGGAGTACCAAGTTTTTACGTTAGACCGAAAAACATTTACTCCATACATAATGTATTCTTCATATTCTTTTTCCCAATCCACCGTTTCGCCTCTCAACTGCCGAGCGGCGAGTTTAGCTGACATCGCCGCGGACTCCGAAGCAAAACAAACGCCCGATGAAAAAACGGGATCCAGGAATTCTGCACTGTTACCGGTTAAAGCAAAGCCGGGGCCATATAATTTCTTAACGGCGGAAGAATAAGCGAGTATCTTTTTGGGTTCAAACAAGAAATCCAATCCGTCAAATCTTTCTCTGTAATAATCAGATTCCCGGATAATATTGCGGAAAGTTTCGGTGTTGTCGCCCGTATCGATGGCTTCCAGATATTCTTTCGGACAAACGAAGCCCAATGAGGAACGGTTTTCGGAAAAAGGAATGACCCAAAACCAGTTTTTAAGCGTCAATACATCGAAGGTGATTTGCGTTCCTTCCACGCCTTGCGGCCTTCTTTGATCCTCTAAATGAACGAAAATAGCCGCCATCGGATCCAGCGAACTGGGCGCATCCAAGTTTAAAAGTTTGGGTAAGACCCTTCCATAGCCGCTGCTGTCAATGATGAAATTCGCATGGATTTCTTTTTTCCCATCTTTATTTGAAACCGTTGTGACTGAATTATTGCCGTTGAAAACGACATTTTCGACCGTGGTTTCAAATTCGATTTCTACACCGCGGCTTTCCAGAATATCGGTAAGTGTTTTGTCAAATTCCGCTCTGGGCAATTGCCAAGTCCAGTCCCAGCCTTCAGAAAATTTCTGGCTGAAATCGAAATTACAAACTTCATCTCCTCTTAAGAAACGGGCTCCGAATTTTTTTTCAAAGTTCTTCGCCAAGACTCCTTCAATAAATCCGGCTTCTTCGAAATTCTCCATGCAACGGGGGATTAGACTTTCACCAATCACAAATCGGGGGAACTTTTCTCTCTCAACTACTTTGATTTTGATTCCTTTTTGGTGGAGTATAGACGCCGCGACGGCACCCGAAGGTCCCGCACCCATCACGAGCACCTCTACATTTTCAGTTTTCATGTTCTTTTAAGTCTTAATTTGCATTCAAATTTAATAGATATTATTAAATTTGCCACCTCTCTACTGAAAAAGTGAGAATATGACTGAATTAAACGAATCCATTTCGCTGAATGACTTTCAATCTGTTTTATTTGAGGGAGATAAACTAACGTTGTCGGACACTCTTTTGAACCGGGTAAATGAAAGTTTCGATTTCCTGAAAGCTTTTTCGGAGAATAAAATCATCTATGGCGTCAACACAGGGTTCGGGCCGATGGCTCAATACAGAATCAGCGACGAGGACACGATCCAACTTCAGTACAACCTGATTCGCAGCCATTCTACCGGTATGGGTAATGAATTGGACGAAATCTATGTGAAGGCTTCCATTTTAGCACGGATGAATACCCTTTCACTGGGCCATTCAGGAATTCACTTTTCTGCAATTGAGTTGATGAAAGAACTCTTAAACCGCAACATCACGC
>JAEZDQ010000084.1 GCA_023433225.1 Bacteroidota bacterium
GTACAAAGTTTGGGCACTGAGAATTTAAACCCTTCCGCATCGAGCTGGTGTTTGACAAAGGAATAATCAAAGTTGACATTGTGTGCGACAAAAACGCGGTTTTCGAGCATGGCGTAAACCTGTTCTGCAATTTCTGCGAATACAGGGGCATCCGCCACCATTTCATTGTTGATCCCGGTCAGGGCAAAAATCGGTAAGGGTATTTCCTTTTCAGGATTTACCAATGTTTCAAAACGGTCAATGATTTCTGAACCGTTGTGAACGATAATGGCAATTTCCGTGATCCGGCTTCCTGCTGCATTGCCGCCCGTGGTTTCAATGTCCACAATGGCATATTCCGTATTTTTTTTCTTTCTACTCACTTCTCGGGTCTTGTTTTAACGGCATTTTACCGCATCTTATTATTTCCATGGCCGGGCAACCGAAATCGGCGGTTAGTTTTCCTTCCAATAAATAGAGCCCGGTACCGGAAAGCGGGTATTTCTTCAGGGAAGGCGGGAAATGGACGGTATCAAAAAAATCGCCGTTCACATCCAAGAAAGTCCCGAATTTCATGTATTCTTTATGCCTGGTGCGGGAAGTTTTATCGGTCACGAAATCACCAACCATCCGGATGGTTTTCCCTACGAATTTATGCATATCACGGGCGGTTGTATCACCCCTGAAATCCGATTTAGCCAGGTCAAAAAGCAAGGCCGAAACCGGGAAGCCCAGTAGTTCGATTTCATCGTAAACATCTTCCAGCGGAGAGGATTCCAGTTTGGGCAAGAGGGGCCTGGCGGGATTCATTTCAAAAAGGGAGAGGCTTTCCCGGCGACCTGGATTCCCGCTCAAAAGCAAATGGGCTTCCCAGAGCAATTCTTTTTTCCCAACTCCCAGAAACCGGAAGGCATTGCAGCGAATCAGGATGACGACCTGTTCCAGCCCGGCACCTGTCCGCAGTATAAAGTTTTCAATGCTTGTATATTCACCGTTTTGCATCCGTTCTTCCACAATCCGGTTCCCCAATTGGGTTTCCAAGTTCAATACCTCGTCAAACCCCAGGTAGATATCGTTTTTATAAATAGCCGTATTGTAAAGGCTTTTATTCACACAAGGTAAACAGATATTGGCTCCGGATTTTCTGGCTTCGTTTACATAAACTTTCCGGCTGTAAAACCCACCGTAATTATTGAGTACGGCAACCATGAATTCTTTGGGGAAATAGGTCTTCAAATACAAACTCTGGTAGCTTTCCACCGCAAAACTGGCACTGTGCGCTTTGTTGAAGGAATAGCCCGCAAAGCTCTCCATTTGCCGCCATATTTCATTTGAAACCGTTTCGGGATATTTCATTTTTTTGCAATGGCCGAAGAATTTGTCTTTTATTTCCATCAAATGGTTAACATGCCTGTATTTTCCACTCATCATTCTTCTCAAAACATCCGCATCCGCCAGATCCAATCCGCCAAAATGATGCCCGATTTTCATGACATCTTCCTGGTACACCATCACCCCGTAGGTTTCTTTGAGTTGCTGTTCAAAAACGGGATGGGGATAAACCACTTTGGAGGGGTCATGGTGGCGTTCGATGTAGGCTTTCATCATGCCCGATGAAGCTACTCCGGGGCGGATGATGGAACTGGCCGCTACGAGCGTCAGGTAATCATCGCATCTGAGCTTGGTCAAAAGCTGGCGCATCGCAGGGCTTTCGATATAAAAGCAACCGATGGTGTCCGCGGACTTCAATTGTTCTGCCACTTTTTCATCCCTGAAAAAACGGTGCGGGTTGTCTGTGCTGATTTCTTTCCCGGTGTTAAGTTTGATGATTTCTTTGCAGTCTTTGATATGGCCGATTCCGCGCTGGCTGAGGATGTCGAATTTCTCAAACCCTATTTCTTCTGCGGTGTACATATCAAACTGAACCGTCGGTAATCCTTTGGGCGGATAATCCAATGCGGCATAATGGGTGACGGGGATTTCCGAAATCAGTACACCGCTGGCATGGATGGTGCGCTGGTTCGGGAAATCAGCCATGCGGTTGTAAACGCTGAGGATCATGTCGGTGACCTCGTTTTTGTTCAGCAGGTTTTCGGGTTCATGGACCAAACGGTCAATTTCGGCTTTGGGGAGCCCGTAGATTTTCCCCAGTTCACGGATGATGCTTCTGGAGCGGAAGGTGCCCATGGCGCCCATGAGGGCAGTATTTTTGGAGCCGTAGCGGGTAAAAATATAATCGTAGATTTCATCCCTTTCCTTCCAGGAGAAATCAATGTCAAAATCGGGCGGAGATTTTCGTTTGGGGTTCAGGAAACGTTCAAAGTATAAATCCAGTTCAATCGGGCATACATCGGTAATCCCGAGGCAATAGGCCACCACGCTGTTGGCACCGCTTCCCCTTCCTACGTATTCAAATTGCCGGTGCCGTGCATAGCGGCAAATGTCATCGGTGATGAGGAAATAGCTGGAAAAATTCAGGTTGTCGATGATTTCGAGTTCTTTCCGGATTCTCTCTCTGGCGGTTTTGTTTTCTGCTTTATACCGATGGGTAAAGCCATCCAAGGTATATTTGTACAGCAATTGTTTGTCATCGTAACGGCTCCCGGTAAAAGTTTTTTTGTTTTTGACGGATTTGAAATCGAAGTTAAATCCGCAATGCGAAAGCAGGCGGTTGGTATTGGCAATCAGGCGGGGGAACTCCCGATAGGCTTCCATGAGTTTGGCTTTGGAGACGAAATGTTCTTCGGCTGAGGCGAATTGATGCGGTTCCAATTGAGAAATCAGGAGGTTGTGGTCAATGGCACGCAGTTGTTTGTGAAGGGTGTAATCTCTTTTGGCAAATGAAACGGGCGCGAGGATTACACAGCGTTCGTGAAAGGAACCCCTCTTGATTTTGTTTCTTTCCGAGGGGCGTATGCCGATGAATTCATGGTCCCGTAATTCCGCGGGTTCATAACTTCCATAGGGATATACCAGGAATGCTTTTTTGAATTCGGGGGCTCTTTTGGGAAGCGGTATTTTTTCGCGGTTGTGTAGCGTAAGGAATTCATTTAATTCCTGAAATCCGGATTCGTTTTGGGCAATTCCGATGTAAAGCAGTTCATCTTCATTTCTGAACTCCATTCCGGCCAAAGGGTTCAAGCCCGCCTCCCGGCCTAATCGCATAAAATCCAAAGCAGCGGAACTGTTATTGATATCGGTTAAAACGGCCGTATCATATCCGCCCTGAAGCATTCCTTCAATCAGGTTTTCCAAGCTGAAAGTGCCATACCGTAAACTGTAATAACTATGTAAATTCAATAACATATTCTCTTTTTATCCAATTAAGGTTTCAATTCTTCCAAAAATAAATTGCCTCTTGCCACGGATTTAAAGCCATGGCGAAGGCGTATGCGATCCATGGCCATGGCCAGTTTTAAATCCTTTTCATTGTCATGGAATAAATCGGTTTGGTAGTTTCCGGAAATCAGGTGGCTGAATTTTATACCCACCAGGCGGATGAGCATCCTTCGGCTGTAAAGCTTCCTGAATAATTCGTTGACTTTTTCATTGATCAGCCGGTCAGAATTGGTATAGGGAATCCGTAATTGTCGGGTGTGGGTATCGAAGTTGCTGTACCGGATTTTCAAGGTGATGCACCCGGTGAGTTTTTGTTCTTTCCGTAAATCAAAACCCAGTTCATTGACCATTCCGGCGAGTGTTTTTTTGAGTAAATCCATATCAATGGTATCGTTAAGGTAAGTGGTTTCTTTGCTCATGCTTTTTTGTTCGTGGAAAGGGATTAGGGGCGTGTCGTCCAATCCGTTGGCTTTTTTCCAGATGGTGATGCCGTTTTCCCCCAAAACCCGTTGCATGGTAAACACTTCCATTTCCTGTAAAGTCCGGCATTTTGAAATACCCATATTGCGGAGCTGCATATAGGTTTTGTTCCCCACCATCGGGATTTTACGGATGGAAAGCGGTGCCAAGAAATTTTTTTCCGTTCCGGTGTCTACTTTTAATTCTCCACAGGGTTTGGCTTGTCCGGTAGCAATTTTGGAAGTGGTTTTATTGACCGATAAACCAAAGGAAATGGGTAGGCCGGTTTCGGTGATGATTCGCTGGCGGAGTTCTCTTGCCCATTTCCAGCAACCAAAGAATTTATCCATACCCGTTAAGTCGAAATAATGCTCGTCAATGCTCGCTTTTTCAAACAGGGGTACATTCTCTTTTATAATCTCCGTAACGATATTCGAATGGTAAGAATAGGCATCATGGTCGCCTTGTACCAGAATGGCTTCGGGGCAGAGCCGAAGTGCGAGTTTCATCGGCATGGCCGAATGGACACCGAATTTCCGGGCTTCATAGCTACAGGATGCAACCACGGCACGGTCCGTTTTGCCACCAATCAGGACAGGCTTACCCATCAGGCTGCTGTTCCGTAAGCGTTCAACGCTTACAAAGAAGGAATCCAAATCACAATGTACAATATGCCTTTCCGTATGCATGTATTTCTTATATTTGTCTAAATTATAGTCATTATCCCGACTACAATTTAAACAATAAGAAAGGATGAAAACAAAGATTTTTTTCGGGAGCAATGTTAAATTTCTACGCACAAGGCAGAAATACACACAGGAGCATTTGGCGCAAAGCCTCTCCATGACCCGTTCTAAGCTGAATTGCATCGAAGCCGGGCAGACCAAATCCCCATCTATTGAAGATATGTTAAAGTTTTCAGCACATTTCAAAATGAGTCTGGATACCCTGATTAAGGTTAACCTATCAAAACTGGGCGAATTAAAGTTAAGGGAACTCGAAGCCGGAAATGACATTTACATCAAAGGAGGGAATTTGCGGGTGCTGGCCATAACGGTTGACAAGGATAACAATGAACATGTGGAATATGTTCCGGTAAAGGCCAAAGCCGGTTATCAGGCCGGTTATAATGACCCGGCATTCATCTCCTCACTTCCCAGATATTCCGTCCCCAACCTTCCCCGGCAAGGGACTTTCAGGATTTTCCCCACCGAAGGGGATTCGATGCTGCCCATTCCCGAAGGAAGTGATGTGACGGGCGAATATGTTGAGAATTGGCAGCACCTTAAGGATCAAACACCCTGCATTGTGGTTCTCAAAAACAACCAGAATTTTGTTTTCAAGCTGGTGACCTTCCAAAAAGACAAAACCTTTCTACTGGAATCCATGAACCCGGTTTTTGGGCCTTATACGGTTGCTCCCGATGATGTACTTGAAATCTGGAAGTTTCATTCGTTTACCAGTAAGGAAGTTCCGGAACCGGTTTCTGATATGGGAATGGTATTGCAGGAGTTGAGGGCTTTGAGGAGGATAATCTTAAAATCAAGTTAATAAAAATTCAATTTACTCTCAACAAGCGGTCGCATTTTGAATACATTTCATCGGATCGGTATTTCATCCAATGAGATATATCCTTGTTTCCTTTCAACCATTCAATATAAATAGCAGCCGTATTGTTTCCCGCTTCATGCGAAAAAGGGTAACCGCCCCCGAATCTAGGGTTTAATTCCAGAACATATAATTCACCATTCCATTCAAAAACATCAGAATCCAAATTTCCAATGTGTTTCAAACTCTCTCCTATGGTTTTGCCAATCTTTTCAAATCGATCATCTATAACAGAAATCGCTTTGTCGGTTTCGCCTGAACGCATTTGGAGTTTTTGGCGGACGAATGTCCCTACATAGTTTCCGTTAAAATCATTAAGTACATCCATGCCATATTCCTTACCCGGAATTTTTTCTTGTATTAAAATCGCATGGTCAATATCTTCGTTGCTTGCTTCGGCTAGGATTGTACGCTTCAAGCGAATAGTTTGCAATTTATAAGCTAATTCCAATTCTTCTAAATCTTCCGGAAAATCAATCCCGATGGAGGCACTTCCCCATCTTGGTTTGATGACCAATGGGAAATTTAATTCTCCTTGTTCTATCGCTTCCAGAGCCTTTTCATAATCTATATAAGTTTTAGGCGATTTTAAACCATTTCTTTCTAAAAACTTTACGGTTTCCCATTTATCAAAAGCTATTTTAATAACATATTCATCCGAGACAATTACTTTCGCTCCCAAAGCTTCTATTTCTGTTTTTGATTGGCTCAAGATAGGCAGTTCCAAGTCATTCAGTGAGATTATACAATCAATCCTGTGTTCTTTAACGATGTGAAGAAGTGAGGGGATATATTCCGGGCTGTAAATCGCCGGTACTTGAATAGCAATATCGGCATCCACTAATGCCGGCGCCGTGAGTTGCATGTCGGTAGCAAAGATTTTTCCTTTTCCATTCAATGCTTCTTTAAAATAATTGATCAGATAGTTTCTGCGGCCTGCGCATGTGAAAAGTATGTTCATTAGTATCTTTGTTCTAAAGAGATTAAATTGATTAAAGGTTGGTGGGTAAAGAGCCGATTTAAATTTTCAATAGCGTCATCCAAGTGAGGCAATTCGCCTTTCACCATTCCTGCGCGGTGAGGCGACATAATTAAATTCTCTAATTCATGGAATGCAAATTTTTCAGATGGCAATACTTGGGGATTTGCAGCATTAGGGTACTTGTACCAAGTATCAATAGCCGCAGTAAAGCCGGGTTGGTTTTTTAAAAAGTGAAATAACGCTTCTTCATCAATAACTTCACCTCTGGATATATTAACCAAAATTGATTCCGGGTTAATACTGTCAAAAAAAGCGTTGTTTAGCATACCCCGTGTTGTATCCGTTAATGCTACGGTTACAAAAATTATATCTGCTTCGGCTATTTTTTGATTTAAGGTTTCCACCGGAAAATAGGTAAGGTTCTGAACGGGATTACCTTGGCCGGTTCTGTTGAAAGCCATCATTTCGCAATCAAAACCCTTTAGGAACTGAGCGATTGTATGCCCAATAGCACCAAAGCCTATAAATGCGATCTTGGCATTCTGGACTTTAAACGAAAAAGGGGAAATCTTATTGGAATTGTCTTTTTGAGGGCGGTTCCATTCGCCTTTTCTCATCATCCGGTCGTGGGAGGAGATTTTTTTCGCCGCATCAAACATTAATGCTATGGCATGTTCCGCAACAATACCGGAATTGCTATGCGAATTGGCAATTTGTAGGTTGAATTTATTTAGTAATTCATAATTGAGGTTATCCACACCAGTCCAAGGAATTTGAATTAACTTCAAGTTTTTTGCAACATTGAGGATGTTTTCGGTAATGAGCCCCCCAAAAAGCACATCTGCATCACCTGCCAATTGAATGATTTCCGCTTCATTAAATTGAGAAGGCTGGATTATTTCTATACCTGCCTGAAGCCGGGATTGGATATAATTTAAATCCTGTTCAAAGAAGGGTTTAGTGAGTAAGACTTTCATGGTTTTTTTATTGGTTAGAAAACTTATCAATTAATGCCAAACCTTCATCGATGATATGGTCTTCAGTCGCTAATGATATTCTTACATGGTCATCCCAATTTTTTCCAAAGGCCAAGCCCGGAGTTAGTGCCACACCCGTTTCCTTGATTAATTCTGAACAGTAGGTATTAGAGTCTAAACCGGTTCCCGAAATATTGAGGAAGGCAAAAAAACTTCCTTGTGGCTTCACTAGAAACAAGTTCGGATTTTGAGATACCATTTTTGCTAATTTTTCTATCCGGGAATTCAATTTTTGGTTATATTCTTTTAAGTAATCATAATCCACGAGTGGGAGGGCTTCTACCAACCCCGCTTGGATAAAGGTACAGGTGTTGGTGCTGATATGTTGTTGTAATTTCAGTAATTTTCCGGACAGCTTTTTAGGGAAGCAAGCATATCCAATTCTCCAACCGGTCATTGCGAGGGACTTACTGAACCCTCCCACAGTGATGATATTGGTTACTTCTTTTTCAAGAGACCCTATACTGAAGTGATTTTGTTTACCAAATATTAGTTTTTCATATATTTCATCGGAGATAATATAGATATCATTGGCAACAGCCAATTCATACAATTCTCGTAATTGTTTTTCGGTGAAGATATACCCGGCCGGATTGTTAGGCGAGTTGATTAGAATGGCTTTGGTTTTTTTTGTGATTCTTGACTTTACCTCTTCTAATGGAATCGAGAAATCTTTTTTATCAATGTCAATTTCTACCACTTTGGCGTGTGGCTCTGCAATATAGACTTGGGGAATAAAGCTGACAAAAGCCGGCATGAGTATAATAATTTCATCCTGAGGTTCTAAAATCGACATCAAGATAAATTGCAGTGCTTGCTTGGTACCCGGTGTGATGATAATATTATCCGCATTAGCCGGAACATCGTTATCTTGATTAAATTTTTGTGCCAAAAGCTCACGAAGCTTTGGTAAACCTAAGGGTGCCGAGTAACCGGATTTTTGAGTAGTCAGCACCTGAATGGTTTTCTCAATTACAGTAGGGGGTATATTAAATTCCGGTTCGCCAAGACCCAATGATATTATTTTTTGGCCTTTACTTTTTCTTTCATTTGCGGCTTCGGCATATTTGAGTGTAAGGGATTCTCCTATTTCTTTTA
>JAEZDQ010000114.1 GCA_023433225.1 Bacteroidota bacterium
ACCCTGTATAGCAAATCCTTTAATTTCATTTATCTTTTCATCATTAATTTTATTATCCTTCCAAAGTAAGGTAAATGGTTTCACCTTTCCGGAATGAGCTTCCTGCCGGAATTGACTGCGCCGTGACCTTACCTATTCCCGTATAACGAACGTCCAGACCCATATTTTCCAATGCGGGAATTACATTGACACCGTTTTTCCCGGTGAGATTCGGCACGATATTTTTGGTTTTATTGGGATTGAATTTCGGTACCGATTGGATTTCTTTGGAAATATTTACCAATTGCGGGGCGAATGGAACCGGGCGAGGCGTGCGCGAATAAATCCAATCCGCAATTTTTTTGAACACGGGCGCGGTTACACCACCCCCGTAATAGCCTTTACTTCGGTCAGGCTTGTGCACGACAACCACACAAGTATATTTGGGGTTATCGGCCGGGAAAAATCCGGCAAAAGATGCGCGGTATTGCATGGGTTGGTTTTTTACCCAATATTCCACACGCGTAGTACCTGTTTTACCCGCAATTTCGTAATGTTCAGTGAATATATTTCTTGCCGTCCCGTTCGAAACCGCTTTGGTTAGCATTTCGGTAAGTGCTTGGATGTTTTCGGGAGAAGACATTTGATCTACCAAAACTTGGGGTTTGAAGGCTTTAAATTCCCCATTGTTTTTTTCAATTTTATCGATGAACAATGGTTTGAGCATCGTTCCCCCATTTGCAATTCCGTTGTAGAAAGCAAGGATTTGTAACGGTGTCATTTTAAATCCATATCCGTAGGACATCACGGGTAAAGTTATTTTACTCCAATTGGGGTCATTGGGAGAATGGAATTGGGGAACCGCTTCGCCCGGAATGTCAATTTCCATGGGTTTGGTAAGGTGCCATTTGGCCAATTGGTCAAAGTATTCCTGGGGTTCGCTGCCATAGGCTTCATTGATCAACTTAGCGGTTCCGATATAGGATGATTTAATCAAAACTCCTTCAACGGTCAGGGTTCCGTTTCCATGGGTATCGGAAATGGTCCGGTTGTATATCCTATATCTTCCACCTCCGGTTTCCACTTTGGTTTCGGGTGTGAATTTTCCGTTTTCCAGCCCGGCTAAAATAGAAATGGTTTTAAAGGTAGAACCCGGCTCCGCACCTTCGCCAACGACAAAGTTCAATCGGTCGGAATAAATACTGTCAGCGATTTTCTGAAGGTTTACGATGGCTTTTAATTTCCCCGTCGCAACTTCCATTACCGCCACACAACCATGTTCTGCATTGTATTTCACCAATTGGTCATGCAGGGCAGCGTAAGCGGCGATTTGCATTCCAGCATCGATGGTTGTATAAACATGGAATCCTTCAATGGGTTCCTGTTCCCAGGATTTAAAAGGTTTCCATTTGCCACCGCCCATGAATTGTTCCCATCTCTTCCCTTCCGTACCTTGAAGATAGGTGGAATAAGCTCCTTCCATTCCTGTTTTTCCTCTTTGGTCGTCATAACCGATGGTCCGGGCACCCACATCTTGTAAAATCAGTTCTCTTCTTGGTTTGGTTTCATGGATGATTCCACCTTTGTTTTGTCCTTTGTTAAAAATCGGGAATGATTTGATTCTCTGGTATTGGCCATAATCCAAGCCTTTGATCAAGGTCATATACCGGTTTCCTTTTTTCCGTTCCGTTCTGAATTTTTCTTCGAAATAAGAAGCCGGCCGGGGAAACACTTTCGCAAGCGAGTCGGCTAAAATACCGATTTCCGCATTGAATAATTCATCGTCTATGACTGTTAAATCGACATAAATATTGTGAATGGTAACCGTGGTAGCCAGCAAATCGCCGCCTGCAGCATATAAATTCCCTCGTTCGGCCTGTTCGGTGGCCAAACGGAAACTTTGTTGGGTGAATTCCTCTAATTCTTCTCCTTCCGTGATGCGGATTTGAACCATGGAATAAATGATTCCGACTGCAATCAAAAGCAGAAATACCGAAACCAGGTATCCACGCATTAAAATATGTTTACGGTTGGCTATCATATACTTTTTTGATTAATACATAAGGTTGGTCTTCGGTTAATTTAATGCCTAACAATTCGGACTGCGCAATGATTGCGGGTTCAAGTTGGAGGCTCATCAAAAGCCGATGCGCGTCAGTGTATTGTGATTTCAAACTGGAAACTTCTTCGTCGAGTTTATTGATTTCAACCACTTTTTTGTCCACCCAATGCGAACTGGAAATGCTTATAAAAGCCAAAAACACGAGAAAGAGGACAAACCGCCAACTCTGCATGGAGCCGTCGTCCACGAGGAATTTTCCTTTCAGGATGTCCTTGACCGAAATTTTCTTTTTTACAGTTCTTTTCGCCATGGTTAATTTTTTACTGCAATTCTCATTTTCGCGCTTCGCGCACGGGGGTTTCTGCTTATTTCTTCCTCGGTGGGAACAATCACTTTGGACTGTAATGTTTTGAAGGGCGCAGACCAATTGCCAAAAACATCCCGTTCGGGCTGGCCTTCAAAAATTCCATTTTTCATATAGCGTTTGACCAAACGGTCTTCCAAAGAATGGTAGGAGATGACCACTAACCGTCCTCCCTGTTCGATGAGTTCACCGCACTGAACAAGCATTTCGCGCAAAGCAGCCATTTCGTCGTTTACCTCAATGCGAAGGGATTGAAACAATTGCGCAAAGAATTTATTTTCTATATTTTTTGGGATAAAATGAAAAATGGACTTGAGTTCGTTGATGGAATTGACAGGCTGACTCTTACGGAAAGAAACGATTTCCCGGGCCAACCGACGGGCATTTCTCAGTTCACCGTAATGGTAAAATAGGTCTGCCAATCGTTCTTCCTCATATTCATTCAAAATGGATTGGGCGGTCAATTTGGCGTTTTGATTCATCCGCATGTCCAATTCGCCGTCAAAGCGGGTAGAGAACCCTCTGTCGGGCGTGTCAAATTGATGCGAAGAAACGCCCAAATCGGCTAAGATACCCGAAACTTTATCTATTTTCAGGTACCTCAAATTGTTTTTTAAATAGCGGAAATTCTGCATAACCAAATCAAACCTCTTGTCCTGAATATTGTTTTTTTTCGCGTCTTCATCTTGGTCGAAGGAAATCAACCTCCCGCTCTCGCCCAATCTTTTGAGAATTTCGCGTGAATGGCCGCCCCCTCCAAAAGTGCAATCAACATAGATCCCGTTCGGGTCATTAACCAGGGCATTGACGCTTTCCTCCAATAAAACCGGGTTATGATACTCCATCTATACGCTTATTTCCCATTACTTCTTCTGCCAGTTCGGCAAACCCGGCTTCATCCACGTGCACAGATTCTTCGTACTTTTCTTTATCCCAAACTTCAATCACATTAATGGAAGAGGATAAAACCACGTCTTTTTGAATTCCCGCAAAAGCCACCAAATCCTTCGCGATTTGTAGCCTTCCGTTTGCGTCAATTTCTACGACTTTCACGCCGGCGGTAAACTGACGAATGAAATCATTGTTCTTTTTCACAAAGCGGTTCAGTTGGTTTACTTCCGCCATTATTTCATTCCACTGGCTCATTGGGTGCAACTCCAAACAATTTTGAAACACGGAACGCTTCAGCACAAAACCTTCTTCCATTACCGCTGCCAATTGCTTTTTAAGCCCGGCCGGCAAAGGGAGTCGTCCTTTTGCGTCAACTTTGCATTCATATGTCCCGATGAGTGGTTTCAAAAGAAATTTTTATCAAAAATATAAACTTTTTACCATTTTTTACCACAAAATACCACTTTGTTGAAAACTTTTGCCACTTCTCGCTTATTTGCGAGTTTACCGACCTTATCACTTTATTGTGAACTATTTCAACTTATTAACAAATCGCTTGAAAAATGAATTGTAAGAGACTTGGAATTTTTCCCCAGAATATGGGAGAAATACTTATTTTTGTTTTTTAACAAAATAGGGAGAATGCTTATCAAACTTAAGAGGACGAAAAAGTTTTCATACATTGAAGAGGGAGAAGGAACCCCTATTGTCTTGCTGCACGGATTGATGGGCGAATTGAGTAACTTCAGTTCATTGACCCAATATTTTTCTTCAAGGGGATTTAGGATTTTCGCCCCGGAATTACCCATTTACAATTATCCTTTATTGAACACGAATGTTTCCAACATTTCCAAATACGTGGCGCGTTTCTTAAAAGAAGTGGTCAAGGAACCGGCTATTTTAGTCGGGAACTCTTTGGGCGGGCACCTCGGCTTGGTCGTTACCCATAAACACCCGGAATTGGTAAAAGCACTTTGTTTAACCGGGAGTTCGGGGTTATATGAAAAATCATTTGGCGAAACTTTCCCTAAACGTGGCAGCTATGAATATGTCTTAAAAAAAACACAGGAAGTTTTTTATGACCCGTCCGTGGCCACCAAAGAAATCGTCGACGATGTATTTGAAACCATCAATGACCGGAAAAAAGCTATTAAAACACTTTACATCGCCCGAAGTGCCATCAAACACAACATGAAAAAGGATTTGAAAGACATCCAACGTCCGGTTTGTTTGATTTGGGGAAAGCAGGACAGTGTAACGCCGCCGGAAGTCGCCATTGAGTTCAATGAAGGATTAACCAATTCCTCTTTGTTTTGGATTGATAAATGTGGCCATGCGCCCATGATGGAACATCCGGAAATCTTCAATGAGATTTTACACGATTGGCTCACCGAACAAAAAATTGCCGTTACAGGATGAATCTTCAGTCCGAATTCATCAAAAGCGCACCCAAATGGACGGAATGCCCCGAACCCGACAAGCCCGAATACGCATTCATCGGCCGTTCTAATGTGGGCAAATCATCATTAATCAATATGTTGGCCGAGAAAAAAGATTTGGCGAAAACCTCCGGAACGCCGGGAAAAACCCAATTGCTGAACATTTTCCTGATGAATGAAACTTGGTATCTGACCGATTTACCAGGTTATGGTTATGCTCGTGTTTCGAAAACAAAGCGCGGTGAATTCCAGAAAATGATTACCAATTACCTGTTGAACCGGAAAAATTTAGTCAATACTTTTGTATTAATTGATTGCAGGATACCGCCTCAAAAAATCGATTTGGAATTTATGGAATGGCTGGGAGAAAACCAAGTTCCGTTTTCGATGGTGTTTACAAAAATCGATAAGATCAGTAGTGCCGCTTTGCAAAAATCTTTGCTGCATTATAAAAAGGAAATGCTGAAAACCTGGGAGTCCATGCCGCAAGTTTTTACAAGTTCAGCCACGGGAAAGATTGGCCGCTTGGAGCTTTTGAATTACATTCATTCCCTGAATGAACAACTCACAGATGCATTTAAGGCGTGAAATTTAAATCCAATAATTTACGTACCGCCTTCTCATAGCCATCCATAC
>JAEZDQ010000125.1 GCA_023433225.1 Bacteroidota bacterium
AGTCAAGATGCCGACTTCTTTGTAAAACATCGGGTCTCCGGCCGCTGAACCCAAACCGATTATGACGACCAATTCAAATATGGAAAGTTGTTTAACACTCCGTTTTCCGAGGATTCTCAACGCTAAGATGATGATGAGAAACATCAGCCCGGTGCGCAAGACTACTTCCCAAAGGAATGCCCATTCTTCTTCTCCGACGAAGATTTCTTTCCATTCGAGTTGAGCTAAGATAAACGAGGGCATAAAGAATTTTCGAAATCGAAATTCAAAAAGTAAGCCAAAAATTTCTTAAAAATTAACGGAAAAACGAAGTAATTAGGTTTATAATATCGCTGTAACCGGCGTTCCTTCCTCCAATTCTTTTTTACGATTCACGATAAAATCCTTCGGCCTGATGTGGTTGATTTTATAAAATACATTGGAAAAAACTTGCCTAGAACTAAAGCCTGCTTTCTCTGCCAAAGCTTCGATGGAGTGATTGAGGTAAATTTTATCTTGGTACAACAATCTGGTAATGTAGTTAATACGTAAAGTGTTGATGTATTGGTTGAAATTCATCCCTTTGTTGTCGTTGATGATTTGGGAAAGATAGGCAGTATTGGTTTTGAGCATTGAGGCCAATTTGGCTTGGGTCAGGTCACTGGCGAGAAATTTCTCATTGCTTTCAAAAAAAGCGAGTTTTTGTAAAATTTCCTTGGCCAAATCAGAACCTTGCAAATTAGTGGATGGGATGGGTTTAATGGTTGGGTTTAGCTGTACCACAGTACTTTCCTCTTGTATTTTTTGAATCAGTTTAACATAGTTTGCTTTGATCTGCCGGTTTTTCCTGTGTTGGAAATATACCATTAACATCAACCCAAAGATTAAAATGCTTGAAATGACCAATGCATTTGAACTCCATTTGTTTTTGGAAACCAAAGTATCTTTTTCTCTTTGGAGGTTGTGGGTGTCGTATTCTTTTGAGATTTTTTGGGATAAATACCGAAAATCTGACATAAAATATTCATCAGCTTTTAACAATTGGTTGGTGTAATACAACTGCTTTTCAAGGTTATTGGTTTCTTTGTAATGGCTGATCAACATTTCATAGGATTTACGCAGTTCAGGCAAAAGAAAATTATTTTTATTGAAATTAGAATCGATTTTGTTTAAGAAATTATACCCCAATTCCTCGTTTCCGCTCTCAATCAGGCTGTTGCCTATATAATAATGGATAACAGAAATTTGCGCGAAATCATTGGTTTGCTGAACTCCGTTCAATGATTTTTTTAGATAGGAAAGCGCGTCTGCGAATTTTTTCCGGTTATAAAGTTGTATGCCTTTCCATTTGTAAAAATAACTTTGTTCCAATTGGAATTCATCCGTAGAAGGTGTATGCGTTAAGCCGACCTGAATCAAGGAATCAACTGTTTTATAATTTTTTAAATTGTAATGGAAGTTAATGGATTGATGGAGGCTGTTCAAATAGCCTTTTTGGTTGTTAAACCGAATGTTGGAATGGGTACCGTCATTTTTGAACTCATCTTCAAAATATTGGATACAATTATCCAAAAGCGCAATGGCTTCCTCATTGTAACCCAAATAACCTTTTACGATAGCTAATTGATATTCAATTCTTGTCTTTAAATATAAATCTTCTATGTTCTCAGCATATTTATGAGCACTCAGGTATTCATTGAGGGCTTTTTGATATTGTTTATGGTTGAAATAATATAAACTCCCTTTAGACAAATAAGCTTTAGCTATAAAATCATTTTTATAACTCCGTTTAGCTGCTATTAGAGCACTATCCGCATAAAGTATTTTATTGTCGGCAGAAAAGTAAATAGCGTCAATGTATCCTCGAGATAATTGAGAATAGTTTTTTTCGCTTTTCGCTTTTTCAATAAAAGGTTGGAGGTATTTAAAAGCAATAATATTATTTTCCTCAAATGACATATATTTTTCCCTTAATTTATCATAATTGGATAAATTTTTTGCATCATATTGTTGTGAAAACAAGAGAGGGGAATTCAAGAAAACAAATGAAAAAAAGAAAAAGAGATAGGTTTTCATCAGTTTAAACTTAACCATTTTTGATGGGTGTGAAAGTATTTTTCAAATTTAGTCATTTTTTTGACTCTATATTTAACATTTAAATTAACACACCGTTTTTGGTTCATAAATGATTGATAGAATACATTTTGTATTGCATATTTTGTGGGAATGATTTATAAATCATTACGTCACGATTTATAAATAAGAGCCACAACCTATTGTTTGTAAGGGTGTTATGATAATACATTTGCAAATATAAATTAAAATCTATGAAAAAGTCACTTTTATTAATTTCCGCTTCAATCTTGATGGTTACAATAGGATGTCAGAGCGATGACGATGAATTTTATATGGAAGCCCAATATAAAAACGATGTTGAAAAAGGCTACGCGGAATCATTAAACAGTTTACAAGAAAATACCGAAAATGATAAAGGTGTATTAACAATTTCTGATTCGATTCCGGATAAAGATTTAATTCCTTGGAGAGATTCAAATTCCGAGAATCAATTTCAGCAGGAAAATACAATTTCGAATAAAGGAGTAAAGACGATTTCCGATTCCATTCCGGATAAGGATTTAATTCCATGGAGAGGAACCCAAAATCAAAATAATAATTCTACTATAGAAAGTAAGGGTGAGAAAACAATTTCTGATTCAATTCCGGACAAAGATTTAATACCATGGAAGATTTAATTTTTAATTTAAGTGAATTTTTTATAACAAATTATAAGGAGGTTTAGGTAGGCCGGTGGATTTAAAGGCGATAAAAAAGGTATCGTTTGTACACATTTCACAAGACGTCAATAAGTCCATCGGCTTTTTAAAGATAAAAAACATTCATTATCAAGAACATCAGTGTTAGTTTAAATAAATATTAGAAAAGCAGGCAGAGGGGACAATTTATTGTCCCCTCTGTTTTTATATCAGATAGGTTAGAAATGCTTCGGCCTCTATGTTTCTTGCGCCTAAACTCGCCAAGTGGGACGTGTAAACTTGGCAATCAATAAGATGGTATTGAGAACTGTATTTTTGCACAAAATGGATGAATCCTGCTTTGGATGCGTTCGGAACCTTTGCGAACATACTTTCGCCGCAAAAAATATTTTTCCCTATTACACCATAAAAACCGCCTACTAATTCGTCGTTTTGCCAAATTTCGACGCTTTTTGCTTTTCCGGCGTGGTGAAGTTCAATGTAGGCTTTCTTCATTTCCTCATTTATCCAAGTCCCATTTTGCCCTGGACGTTTTATTTTCTGGCAATGATCAATCACCTCTTCAAAGCGTTGGTCTTCCGTAAATTCAAAAATTTGATTTCGCAGGAGTTTAGCCATTGATTTGGAGATTATCAATTCTGAGGGAAACAAAACAAACCGAGGATTCGGAAACCACCAAAGTATCGGTTCGTTCTCATTATACCAAGGAAAAACACCTAACTGATAGGCCAATTTCAGTCTTTCTACACTCAAATCTCCACCAACAGCTATAATCCCACTCGTATGGGTTTGCTCGTAAGCAGGAAACCAAATTCTCTCATCCAACAAATTCATCAAAGAAATTTGTTATCAAAAGTATAAACTTATAACATACTTAATAAAATTCCCTTCTCTTTTTGGGAGAAGGGAATTTGAACATACAGATTTAGATAGGTGGTTAATCTTCCCAATCCTTGATTTCTTGTTCAATCTGCTCTTTCGTTCTGCCGGATTTTTCTTGGATTCTACCAATTACTTCGTCAAATTTTCCTTCCGCAAAAGACGCATCGTCATTAAACCATTCTCCATACTTTTGCTTGAACGAACCTTTGATGCGGTTCCATTTTCCTTCTAACTCTAATCTGTCCATAACTATTGATTTTATGATTAATGATTAGAATTAAGCAAGGATTAATCCAAAAAAGTTGACTGATGCCTAAATTCTTGTTAAATTTTAAACAAACATTGTTGACATAGGTCAATTAATATTGTGTTGGAACTTTGTATTTTTGAAGATTATAATTTAGATATGATTAAGACCATCGATACCTCCCTTGTTACCCCTGCCGAATCAATCCAATACCTTCAAAACGCAGTTGCGCCTCGCCCGATTGCGTTGGTCAGTACGGTAGATAAAGAAGGAAACGTCAACTTGAGCCCGTTTAGTTTTTTCAATGTATTCAGTTCCAATCCACCGGTATTGGTCTTTTCACCATCCAGAAGAGTCCGCGACACGACGACCAAACATACTTTGGAAAACATAGAACAAGTTAGAGAATGCGTCATCAACACCGTTTCCTATGACATTGTTCACCAAAGTTCGCTTTCCAGTACCGAATATGAAAAAGGGGTCAATGAATTCCATAAGGCCGGTCTTACCGAAGTTCCTTCTTTAAAAGTAAAACCACCACGCGTGAAAGAATCCAAAGCTTCTTTTGAATGCAAAGTCCGGGATTTAATCTATTTGGGTGATGGGGGCGGAGCAGGAACTTTGGTGATATGTGAAGTTTTGATGATTCATGTAGATGAATCGATTTTGAATGAAAGAGGTCTGATTGACACACGGAAAATCGATTTGGTCGGTCGGATGGGGGAATCCTATTATACCCATTCCAATGGCGATTCTTTATTTGAAATCCCTAAACCTTTGGTTACAAAAGGAATTGGCGTGGATGCCTTGCCCGATGAAATCCGAATGAGCAAAATCCTTTCTGGGAATGACCTTGCCATGCTTGGAAACGTGGAAATTCTTTTGGGAGAGTCTTTTAAAAATGATGAAATCACGCATCAACACGCGAAAGATCTTTTAAAAGACGGCGATGTGGAAGGTGCCTGGAATATTTTGAGGAAATAAATAGATTTTATTTCTAAATTATTCTGGTTAAAATTAACCAAAAGGTACAAGGATTTACGCGAGATTTACAAGGTTTGATGATGATTTAATTAATCAATTTTAAATCTCTTTTTAATATTGTGTAATCTTCAATTAACTTATATCCATAATACTCCCAAAGAATGGTATCATAACTTAATGAATGAACAAATCCAGCATGTGAATAATAAGATTTGTCGAATCTAAATTCATGAAACTTCTGAAAATAAAATTCTAAGCTTTTAATTTGAATTGAATCAAGGTCAATTTTTTTTGTAAACTCAATTGGTAAACTATCTCTTTTCAATGAATAATAGTAATCTAAGGAGTCACAATTGTATTTATATTTTATAAAAGTTCCTTGGATTTCATTTATACTATCAGACTCCAGAATTAACTTCTCTGTATGCCCACCCCATTCTCCGCAATCATCAAAAATTGTAGTAAGGGTAATAGGTAATAGTTCTTGAATTTTGGGTAATTCAATAGAATCTTTTTCAGAATCATTGATAGATGAAATTTTCTTAGTCTTGTCATTATTTTTACACGAAATGACAAAAATAAAAAGCATTAATAGTAGTAGTGGGTGAACTTTCATATAGGAATTTATTCTATAACGAATTAAGCCCTTAGAAATTATCAAAAAAAATCTGCTTTATCAGACAGATTTTGAATTTTCAACCTTGTCAAGGTTCTTTGCGAGCTGAAATTAACCTTGACAAGGTTTAAGAATCATTATATTTTCGCCAGCAAATATTTCATATTCACCTCTTTGTCAATGATTTCATTCAGTTTTCCAACCGGGATTCTTTCCTGTTTCATCGTGTCCCGGTAACGAAGCGTAACCGAATTGTCGTTCAATGAATCGTGATCCACCGTGATACAGAATGGTGTTCCGATGGCATCCATTCTTCGGTATCTTTTTCCGATGGAATCCTTGTCTTCGTATATTACATTGAAATCCAAACGTAGTTCGTTGAAAATTTTCTCTGCGAATTCAGGCAAACCGTCTTTTTTGACCAATGGCAAAATCGCGGCTTTAATCGGTGCAAGGGCAGGAGGTAAGCCCAAAACCGTTCTCTCACTACCGTCTTCCAATTTTTCATCTTTCAGGCTGTTGGAGAAAATTGCCAGAAACAGGCGGTCTAAACCAACCGAAGTTTCTACAACATAGGGAACATAGTGTTGGTTCAATTCATTGTCGAAATATTGTAATTTTTTACCTGAATGTTCTTCGTGGGCTTTTAAATCGAAATCGGTTCTGGAATGAATTCCTTCCAATTCTTTGAATCCAAATGGGAATTTGAATTCAATATCAGCAGCGGCATTGGCATAATGCGCCAATTTTTCGTGGTCATGAAAACGATAATTTTCATCACCTAAACCAAGCGATTTGTGCCAGTTTAAACGGGTTTCTTTCCATTTCTCGTACCAATCTAGTTCAGAACCGGGTTGGACAAAAAACTGCATTTCCATTTGTTCGAATTCGCGCATCCGAAAGATGAATTGTCTTGCAACGATTTCATTTCTAAACGCTTTTCCGATTTGTGCAATCCCGAACGGGATTTTCAAGCGTCCGGTTTTTTGAACATTCAGAAAGTTGACAAAAATACCTTGTGCCGTTTCTGGACGCAGGTATAAGTCCATCGCTGATTCGGATGTGGCTCCCAGTTTGGTGCCGAACATCAGGTTAAATTGTCGTACTTCTGTCCAGTTTTTGGAACCGGTAACCGGATCGGCAATTTCCAACTCTTCAATCAAGGCTTTGACATCTGCCAAGTTCTCGGTTTCCAAGGATTTCGCCATGCGGCTGAGTATGGAATCGATTTTTTCTTGGTATTCAACCACTCTTGGGTTGGTCGAAATGAATTGTTCCTTATCAAAAGCATCGCCAAAACGTTTGGCCGCTTTCTCAACTTCTTTTTCGATTTTCGTTTCGATTTTCGCGCAATAATCCTCGATTAAAACATCGGCACGATAGCGTTTTTTTGAATCTTTGTTGTCAATCAAAGGGTCATTGAAAGCATCCACATGGCCGGAAGCTTTCCATATTGTTGGATGCATAAAAATGGCGGAATCAATCCCAACGATATTTTCATTGAGTTGAACCATCGCTTTCCACCAGTATTGTTTGATATTGTTTTTGAGCTCAACACCGTTTTGGCCGTAATCGTAAACGGCTGATAATCCATCGTAAATATCACTGGATTGGAAAATGAATCCGTATTCCTTGGCGTGCGAAATAATTCGTTTGAAAATATCTTCTGACATAGTTCTCTAATTGATTTGCGAAATTAATTGTTTTTCATGGTTTGGCGAAATTCAGCCTTCAAAATCAAGTTCAAAATCAGCCGCAATGCAGCAAATCATCTCAACTGAATGGAATGACACCATCACGCCTCAAAACCCGCTCTTTTCAACAAGGCTCTGTTGTCGGGTTTTTGTCCGCGAAAAGATATATAAAGTTCCATTGGATCTTTGCTTCCGCCGGATTCGAGCAAATGCTTGAATTTTTTAGCAATCTCCGGACTGAAAATTCCTTTTTCTTTAAAATAAGCAAATGCATCTGCATCCAATACTTCTGACCATTTGTAGGAATAATAACCGGAGGAATAGCCGCCGTGAAAGATATGTGAAAAAGAAACGCTCATATTGGTTCCTTTTACAATCGGATATAGTTCCGTAGGTGCAAAGGCCGTTCTTTCATATTCCGAAACCGAACCGATTTCCAGCTTGTCAACTCCGTGCCAAGCCATGTCCAGTAAACCAAAACTCAATTGGCGTACAGTTTGGTAACCTTCCATAAAATTAGCGGATTGTTTGACTTTTTCTATCAATTCCTGCGGAATGGTTTCTCCGGTTTCAAAATGTTGGGCAAATAATTCCAGTGCTTCGGGTTCATAGCAAAAATTCTCCATAAATTGGGAAGGCAATTCCACAAAGTCATAATAAACATTTGTCCCAGAAAGGCTTTCGTAAACGGTGTTTGCCAGAATGCCGTGCAAAGCATGCCCGAATTCATGGAATAAAGTAGTGACTTCATTAAAAGTCAGCAGCGAGGGTTTATTTTCTGTAGGTTTGGTAAAATTGCAAACAATGGACACATGTGGTCGTTTGGATTTTCCCCCAACATTGGACTGGCCTCGGAATTCCGTCATCCAGGCTCCGGCTCGTTTCCCTTTTCGGGGGAAAAAATCGGTGTAAAAAAGCGCAAGGTGTTGGTTGTTTTCACCCAAAACCTCGTAAACTTCAACATCTTCATGGTATTTCTGGATGTCATTTCGCTTTTCGAAACGGATACCGTAAAGTTTTTCGGCAATAGTGAAAGCACCTTTGGTTACTTTTTCCAAAGAGAAATAGGGTTTGAGTTCTTCCTCGGATAAACTGAATTTTTCTTTTTTGAGCTTTTCCGCATAATACGCATGATCCCAGCGTTCCAATATTTCAATTCCGTCTTTTTCTTTCGCGAACTCCTTCAATTTTCCCACATCTTTGGTGCCGAAAGGTTTGGATTTTTTTAATAAATCTGCCAGAAAATCTTGTACAATTTGGGGTGAGTTGGCCATTCGCTCTTCCAATACAAAATCAGCATGGGTTTTGTATCCCAATAAGTTTGCGCGCTCCAACCTCAATTGTGCAATTCGTTTTACGATTTTCTCATTGTTAAATTCATTCGCTTGAAACGAACGTTTGCCGTAGGCCAAAAATAACTTTTGGCGTAAACCACGGTTTTCCGCATACGTCATAAATGGGATGTAACTGGGAGCCTGTAAAGTGAAAATCCAGCCTTCTTTCCCCTTTGCATCTGCTTCCTTTTTGGCTTCTTCAATGGCGTAATCAGGAATTCCTTTCAAATCCTTTTCATCGGTCAGCAGCAATTCAAAGGCATTGGTCTCCGCCAAAACATTTTGGCCGAATTCTAAACTGATTTGAGATAATTCTTTATCAATCGCCCGCAATTTTTCTTTTTTATCTTCGGGTAAATTGGCTCCGTTTCGGCTGAAACTTTTGAACTTCTTTTCCAGTAGCCGGGTTTGCTCCGGAGTCAGATCCAATTCATCTTTTTGGTCATAAACCGTTTGAATGCGTTGAAACAAAACCGGATTCAAACGGATGTCATTGGAGAATTCAGACAAAAGCGGTGAAACTTCTTGGGCAATTTCCTGTATTTCATCATCCGTTTCGGCGGAATTTAAATTAAAAAAGATGGATGATATCCGATTCAGCTTTTCACCCGAAGTTTCCATGGCCTCAATGGTGTTTTCAAAATCAGGGTTTTCCGGATTTTCACAAATCAGTTTGATTTCTTCTTTGGCCCATTCGATTGCTTTTTCGAAAGCCGGCTTGTAG
>JAEZDQ010000151.1 GCA_023433225.1 Bacteroidota bacterium
TTGCTGCCTTAACAAAATCGGTTTTCCTATCCGTATTTGTATTGGTTTCACTCGTGGTCTTGCCATCTCCGTTGGAAGCAAAGCGGTTTGCAGGCTGGGATGTAATTTGGCCATTCTGTAAAAGAAAGGGCTGTTCTTCGCTCTGAAATACATGGGGATTACCGGAACATTTAATTTTTTGATTAATTTTATGGCTGATTCTTGTCATTGCCGGTCGATGATGTTGCCTGCTTCGTCTTTGCCCGAAACCTCTGCGGCAGGGAAAATCCCGAGGCACCCGCCTTCTTTTACGTGCCTGAATGCTGCCCGCATACCATTGCTGCTGCTGTACACTTCTTTATGGGATTCAAATGGGTTTACTGCGATGACCATTGGTTCCAACGGCTTGATGCGGTGCAGCAAAAAGTTGCCCATCACTTTAAAATCCGGTCTGACTTTTCCTATGATGTGCATCATCAGAATTCCGTCCAGTGCACCGAGGGGATGATTGGAAACGATTACAAAAGGCCCTTCGGCCGGAATCCGCTTCTGGTCTTCTTCGTGTAATTCGTATTTGATTTCCAGATCATTGAGCATATAGGTCAAAAATTCTGCCGTCGGCTTATCCTGCCCTCTCCTGTACAAATCGTTGAGTTTTTCCAAACCACTGATTTTTTTGAACCCCCAAGCGAAAGGATAGCCGAAAACCCCTAATTTTTTGAGTCCGGAAACACGGTAGATATCGGTAGTGCTAACTAAAGGCATTATTCTTTTACAATTATTTGCAAGGTGTTTTTAATGATTTGCCGCAGCAGCTCCAATCCTTTCGGATATTCCTCCAATAAAGAATTAAAATGCCTGAACGTGTATAAAGATACATTTTTCTCTAATTCGATTTCATACATCGGCCGAATCCGCTCCAAGAAAATTTCCAATTGGTTGAATTTGTCTTCCACACAAAGCGAAAGGGTAATGGCGGAGTTTTGCATGAGGTTTACTTTGATTTTTAAGAGGTGGAGTAAATTAAAGAGTTCACTGATTTTTTCTTCACTGATAAATGAAAAATCAAGTGTGGTCAAGGTGAGTAAATTTTGTTCTTTCTTAACGATAGAACAAGGCACAAAAGGTTCCAAAGGTTGTCCGTTACGGATTTCTGTCCCTGCTTCCACGGGATTCAAAAAGGATTTCACATAAAAGGGGATTTGCTTTTTACGCAGCGGCTGCATGGTTTTGGGATGAATAACCGATGCACCATAGTAAGCAAGTTCAATGGCTTCTTCATACGAAATCTTGTTGAGAAGCTGAGTGTTGTCAAAATACCGAGGGTCGGCATTGAGCACACCCGGTACGTCTTTCCAGATGGTCACGCTTTCGGCATTCAGACAGTACGCGATGATGGCTGCTGTATAATCGGATCCTTCTCGTCCAAGCGTCGTGGTAAAATAATTCGGGTCTGAACCCAAAAATCCTTGGGTGATATAAAAATCAGCAGGATTTAAACGGTTGAGGTTCTCGCAGGTTCGTTCCCAATCCACTTTTCCTTCCCGGTAATTGTCGTCGGTTTTGATGAAATCCCGAACATCCAACCAAGTATTTCGGATGTCGATTGATGCGAGGTAAGCACTGATTATTTTTGTGGAGATCATTTCACCGTAACCTACAACCTGATCGTAAACAAAATCATAATTGGGTGATTTATTCCTGTCAAGAAAAGCGTTTAACTCTTCAAAAGCCGTTAGGATTTCTTGTCGTGTTTGCGATGGATTCTCAAATAACTCATAGGTCACCGATGTGTGAAAATCCTGGATTTCGGTAATTTTAGCCTCAAAATCCCCTTTTTCAAAATACAAACGCACAACTTCCTCCAACGCATTGGTTGTTTTTCCCATGGCGGATACCACTAAGAAAGTCTTTTGGTGGCCGGTTGCCTTCAGGACTTCCGCAAGGTTTTTGATACTGTTGGCATCCTTCACAGACGCGCCCCCGAATTTGAACACTTTCATTTCACCCTTGATTTTCATCGGTAAGCAAATATATAAAAATTGTGGCCCCTTTGAGAAAGCTGTTATTCCATCATTAATTTTCCGATATTTGTGCGCAACTAAAATAAATGCAATGAAACCAGAATCCGGACAAACCTTGGGTGAGTTTATCATCGAAAACCAAAAAGATTTTAAATATTCTTCAGGGGAGCTGACGCGGCTGTTGAGTTCTATCAAATTGGCTACTAAAATTGTAAACCACAAAGTAAATCAAGCGGGCCTGACAGAAATTTTAGGCGCATTTGGGGCAGAAAATGTACAGGGTGAAGAGCAACAAAAGTTGGATGTTTTTGCCAATGAAGCTTTCATCCGAACCCTTTCGCAACGTGAGGTGGTTTGTGGGATCGCTTCGGAAGAAAACGACGATTTCATCCGGATTGAAAATTGTCAGAATGCCGAAAAAAGCAAATATGTCGTATTGATAGACCCTTTGGATGGTTCATCCAATATCGATGTGAATGTTTCGGTAGGAACCATTTTTTCCATTTATCGAAGGGTTTCCCCGGAAGGAACGCCGGTGCAATTAGAGGACTTTTTGCAGCCGGGACACCAACAAATTGCAGCCGGATATGTGGTGTACGGGAGTTCTACCATGTTGATTTATACGACGGGAAATGGCGTGAACGGGTTTACGCTGAATCCATCAATCGGGACGTTTTATCTATCTCACCCCAACATGAAAATCCCGCAAGACGGAAAGATTTATTCCGTTAATGAAGGAAATTATGCCTTATTTCCGCAAGGCGTTAAGGATTATATCAAGTATTGCCAGCAAGAAGAGGGAAATCGACCATATACTTCGCGGTACATAGGTTCTTTATGTGCGGATTTCCACCGGAACTTGATCAAAGGAGGGATTTATATTTATCCGTCCGGAACCAATAATCCGAACGGAAAATTAAGATTGTTGTACGAATGTAATCCCATGGCGTTTTTAGTGGAGCAAGCGGGAGGAAAAGCATCTGACGGCCACCGAAGGATAATGGAAATCGAACCCAAGGAACTTCACCAAAGGGTGCCGTTTTTTTGCGGCTCCAAAAATATGGTAGAAAAGGCGGAAAGCTTTTTGGGCTAGACGAAAAAAAGCCCGATTGAAAAATCGAGCTTTTTATCTTAATTAACACATGAGGACAATTTATTTTACTAAATCTATTTGTATATAATCAAACTCTGTGCCAAAAATCAATTTTCCTTTTTGAGAATGTATTTTTCGGACAAATCCCCGGTCACTTTATTACCCTGCATGTCTAATTGCATGATGGAATTTTCCCTGACTAAATATTCTTCAGGCTCAGAATCAATTCCCTCCAAAACCAAAGTATTGCCGTCCGTTTTCCAACTATAGCTTCCCATTTCCTGAAAAGAATTATTGTCTTTGCCTAAATATTTTGTTTTTTTGATATAGGTTTCATCCGCAATCAAAGTGATTTCGGTTTCTATTCCCTCGCAATCTGCGCAAGGCAATACGCCTTTATAGGTACCGAGGATGTCCAACGAATTTTGAGCGGTATTTTCATTATCGATGACTTCTACAGGGGTGCGGGTAATTACTTTTTCCTCTTTTTTTTCACAGCTCAAAAGAATTGTAAATGCCGTACCTACTATTAAAATATGCTTAACCATGGTTTTTGATTTAGTATTTTCGATTCAAGATTTGTACCAATTTCAACCTTAAAATAAAATAATCATTCCTGCGTTATACCAGAAAATCATCTAATTTATGAAAAACAATTTTTATCTGAACATGCTGTTGGCAATTGCATTCAGCATTTCTTTGGGGTCATGTTTCGGTAGCGACGATGATGACAGCAATGATGATGACAACAACAACGGAACTTCGCAGGTTGTTGTAGCAGGTTCTTGGAAAGTAACGCTTTTTGAGGAAGACAACTCCAATCAGACACACCATTTTACGGGTTATTCCTTTTCATTCAACACCGACCATACATTGGTAGCGACCAACGGAAGTGTTACCCAAACAGGGACATGGTCCACAGGTGGGGATGACAGCTCCAATAAATTGATTATCAACTTCTCTGTCGCGGACGGGCCATTTGAAGAAATCAGTGAAGATTGGAACATTCAAAGTAAAACCCCTTCCAAAATTGAACTGAGGCATGTGAGCGGAGGTGACGGAAGCGTAGATTTTCTTACCTTTGAGAAGATTTAATCCTCTAAACATTATTTTCTATTATTCCCTTGCTTTTAAACGGCAAGGGAATTTTTATTGTCTTTATAAGTAATATGTTTAAAGTCAATACTATTAATCCGTCATTCTATTTATTCAAATGATAAAGTACCGCTAAGCCTTTTAGTGTATGTAAGGCATCCTGTACGTGGATTTTTTCGGAAAGCGGCGCGTAGAGATGACTCATTCCTCCCGTTGCGATGACCAAACAATCGGCATTAACCTCTTGATTGATTCGTGCAATCATCCCTTCTACCATACCCAGAAAACCATAAACAAATCCACTTTGCATACAGCTGACGGTATCAAACCCTAGGGT
>JAEZDQ010000157.1 GCA_023433225.1 Bacteroidota bacterium
GCTTTGTCGTAAGGCGAACTCGTCCACTCGGCTACGTTCCCTGCCATGTCGTACAAACCGTATCCGTTCGCATGGAAAGTTTTGGAAGGCGCAGTGTACATATATCCTTTTCCTTGGTCTTCGATATAGTCACCTCTTTTGGGTTTGAAATTGGCCAAGTAGCATCCCCGGTCATCAATCAGGTAAGGCCCTCCCCAAGGGTATGGCGCGTCTTGCAAACCACCCCGCGCGGCATATTCCCATTCGATTTCTGTTGGCAATCTGTAGTCGATTACTTTATTGGGAATGCCTCTTTTTTTCTTTCTCGTGGAGAGGTAATCATTTTGTTTTTTGGTTTTGAATGCGCAGAACGCCATTGCCTGATCCCAAGTTACACCAACAACCGGATAGTCCGAATAGGCTTGGTGCCAGAAATAATTTTCGTGGAGCGGGTCGTTGTGCGAATAGTTAAAATCACGTACCCAAACAGTGGTGTCAGGGTAAATTTCTACTTCTTCTTGATGGACAAAGTCAGAACGGAGTGCATTGGGGTCGTTTTTTCCTCTGGCTGCACTTTCCTGGTCGATCCATACATAACTGTATTTCAGTTTACGGACATCGATTAACCTTTCTCCGTTGAATCTTTCTTCAGGTGTATAATATAGCCCGTCAATCACTTCTGCATAATCAATGTCGGGATATTCGTATTTATTCCAAGCCAATTCGACATCCCAGTTCAGCTTTCGCTGGTCGATGGGCAATCCTCCGGTTCTGCCGGTAGAGTTTTGTTCTACGTATTCATCCCATGGGGTTTTTTCACCGTCTTCAGAACCTGAAATGTAGCGGTAAGAAGCAATTCCGGTCGCGTCGCCACTACCGGGGTTGGTGGGGTCATAACCCAATTGGGAAGCTTTTTCAGCCAGCATTGTTCGTGCGATGGAGTCCCTTACATAGTTGACGAAAACCCTGTATTCGGAATTGGTCGTTTCGGTGTCATCCATATAAAACCCGGAAACGGAAACGGTTCTCACGGGCGCGTCATTCTCGAAAGTAAAATCATAATCGGTTTGGCCTAAGACAAAGGCTCCACTCGGAATGGGCACCATTCCTTTGGGGCGTTGCGGCGTCCAGGTGGATGATTTCTCACCTACGATTTGACCGTCGTCTTTTCCACTCCTACCCTTCCTCAACATATTACAAGAAGAGAGTGTGAACGACAAAATGATTACTGCTACCAATGCTTTATTCATCCTCATTTTTTTTAAGCGTGTAAATCTATTATAATTTTACGATACACCAAAAATAATTTACTTTGGCTTTTAGCTAACGAACAAAAAAAGATATTATTGTAAAACTTCAATATAATTTTTTGTAGGATTTCCACCAACGTTCGGGTATTTTTCCCGCAAGGGAAGTTTCATAGTCTTTTTGGGAGCAGGGTATAATTTGTTTTCCTCCATCCCGGGCATCGTTCATCTCGCTCAGTTCCAGCCACCATTGATCGGTCTTCGTATTGTGGTAAAATGTCAAATCCTGTTCGGGGATTTGAACATAAAACTTTTCGAATTGACCGGTTTCCGAAAAATCGGTTTCCGGGGCATGGTTTTTTCCTTCTATAAAATACCAAAGAATTTCAGACAACAACAAATCATCTGTCTCTATGTTTTCCGCTTTGTAGTTATAAACGCCAAAGGACCTCAGTTTATTGTTGATGCCCGCATATCTTGCGAGCAAACAGATTTCACGCGAACTGAAACCATTGGGCGAACGTTTAACAGATGACTGAAAGTCAGAAGATTGAATTGACTCTAAATTCATAACTACCGCATCCGAATTCCTCAATTCCGGCTCGGCTTCGCTCATGTTTTCCAAGAGTTTGCCTAGCCTTTTTACTTCAAAATTCAAATGCTCCATCAAATCCAGTTCTTCCTGGGCCACAAAATAAGTCTGGTGTCCGAAATGGGTATATTCGAATAAATTATGCGGAGGCTCTGAAATGATTTTGCTCAAATAATTCGCATAAGACAAATCTTCCTTGTCGTTCCCCAAACGGAAGCGGTTGTCAATAGCGGTGAGGTTCACATTGAGTTTGACCGAGTCAAATGCCCTGAATTGGTAATAAGCGAGCGATGATGCCCCGCCCAAAATTATGGCAACCGAACCGGATTTGAGAATTTCTTCCTGAATTTTCCGGAAAACAAAATAAGTGTCTTGCCGCGTAGCTCCCGGATCCAAATCGCCCAAATCATATACCGGCAAATGCCAGTCGCCTTTTTTGAGTTGGTAAAATGCTTTCCGGACTGCATTGAATTCAAGTTCCGGATTGTAGTCGGATTCACCGCCGCGTGTTTCGCGCACGGAGAAAATCACCAAACTGCCCGGCTCAAGTTCGGTATGGAAATTCAGGTTCCGGCCGATTGAAAAAGGGTCTAAACCCGCTGCGAATTCACGTAATTCTTTTGAAACAGGTGTCAGGAATTCTTTCAACATTATTTTTTCTTCTTCTTTTTGGTTTTATGGTTTTCCAACAATTTTTGAGCTTCCTCCAGTTTCATTTTAGCCACGTTTACTTCTTTGGCCAGTTCAATCTTGGTTTTCCCTTGGATCAGGTTGTGCCTTCCCCATCGGGCTTTTTCGATGCGGATTCCTTCTTTCTCCCAATTCTGGATAACCTTTTCGGCTTCTTTTTGTAATTTGGCTTCGATTAATTCCTCGATGTCATTCTGCGATAAATGGTCGAAATCGTATTTTTTATTGACGTTGATGAATAAATCATTCCATTTGATAAAAGGCCCGAACCTTCCTTTTCCTTTGGTGACTTCTTTCTCTTGGTAGAAAGCAATCGGCGCGTCGGCCTTCCGTTTTTCTTCGATCAATTCGACCGCACGGTCAAAACCGATTTCCATAAAATCTTCCTCTTTGGGGATGGAAATGAATTTTTCCTGGTACTTGATATACGGACCGAACCGGCCTACATTGATTTCAACAGGTTCACCTTCGTAATCTCCTAAGTTCTTGGGCAAATCAAATAATTGCAAAGCTTCTTCCAAGGTAATACTGTGAATAGATTGGGTGCTGAGCAAGCTTGCGAACTTTGGTTTTTCATCGTCCTCGGCTTCACCGATTTGAATCATGGGGCCGAACCGGCCGATCCTCGCAAAAACAGGTTTGCCCGATTGGGGGTCTTTTCCCAATTCTCTTTCGCCGGTGGCACGTTCGGCATTTTCTTCTACGTTTTCTACATTTTGATGGAATTTCCCGTAGAATCCGTCAATCATTTTGGTCCATCGCTCTTTGCCTTCGGCAATGGCGTCAAAGCTTTCTTCCACTTTTGCCGTGAAATCATAGTCCAAAATATTCTTGAAATAATCCACCAAAAAATCATTGACCACAATACCGATGTCTGTCGGAATTAATTTCCGGCGGTCGGCACCAAAAGTTTCGGTTTCGGTTTTGGCGGATATTTTCTCATTTTTCAACTTCAATGTCCGGAGTTTACGCTGTTCTCCGTCTAAATTTCCCACAAAAACATATTCGCGGTTTTGAATCGTTGAAATGGTCGGCGCATAAGTGGATGGTCGGCCGATGCCTAATTCTTCCAATTTTTTGACCAAGGAAGCTTCGGTATACCTTGGCGGCGGTTTGGTGAACTTTTCGGTTCCGAAAATTTCATCGGCCGTTAATTCTTCCCCTTTTGAAACATCAGGTAAAATCGATTTATCATCCTCTGCCTCTTCATCCATTACGGAATCTTGGTAAACGCGTAGGAATCCGTCAAAAACGATAATCTCTCCTCTGGCTTGAAATAGCTCGGGGTTTTGGGAGTTTTCGATATCGATGATGGTTCGTTCCAAATCGGCTTGGGCCATTTGGCTGGCAATGGTGCGTTTCCAAATCAGTTCATACAATCTTCTTTGGCTGTCATCACCGCCCGCTGATTTTACATCAAAACTGGTAGGCCGGATTGCTTCGTGCGCTTCCTGTGCCGATTTATTTTTGTTTGTATAATTTTTGGGTGAACTGTATTTTTCCCCAAACTCTTTCCGGATGGATTCTTGGGCAGCGGCCATTGCATCTTGGGATAAATTCACACTGTCGGTTCGCATATAAGTAATTAATCCCGATTCGTACAATTGTTGCGCAACCCGCATGGTCCGCGAAACGGGATAACCCAATTTCAACGAAGCTTCCTGTTGCAAAGTAGAAGTGGTAAAAGGTGCGGAAGGGGAACGCTTGGCGGGTTTTTTCTGTAAATCTTTCACCTTGAAATCAGCATTGGTGCAGGAGTCGATAAATGCCTGCGCTTCTTCATAGGTTTTGAATTCCTTGGTCAGAACGGCTTTCAAACCTTTCTTATCTTGGGTTAAAAACTCTGCGGTGAACTTAAAGGAAGAAACGGGTTTGAAGTTTTGGATTTCCTTTTCCCTTTCTACAATCAACCTTACCGCGACCGACTGAACACGACCCGCGGAAAGCCCCGGTTTGATTTTTTTCCAGAGAATCGGTGAGACTTCAAATCCGACCAAACGGTCCAAAACGCGCCGGGCTTGTTGGGCATCGACTAAATTTTCGTCAATAGTCCGCGGATTTTCGACTGCATGCTGAATGGCTCTTTTGGTGATTTCATTGAAAACAATCCGGCGGGTGTCTTTCTTTTTTAAATCCAATACATTGAACAAATGCCAAGAAATCGCCTCTCCCTCACGGTCTTCATCGGAAGCAAGCCAAACGGTTTCTGCATTTTTTGAGAGTTCTTTGAGCTTTTTAACGACCTCTTTTTTATCAGCCGAAATCTCATAGATGGGTTTGAAGTTATTATCGATTTCAATCCCCATTCCCTTTTTGGGTAAATCCACGATATGCCCATAACTGGATTCGACCCTGAAATCGTCTCCTAAGTATTTTTGAATGGTTTTGGCTTTGGCGGGTGATTCGACTATAACGAGATTTTTGGGCATCTTAAAATTTTTGGCAAAAATAGAAACAAAAAAATTAAGCTACCAAAACCTTCTTAGGGTTGGCCGATTTCCGAAATCAAATCTTCACCTTTTGAAAAACCGATTATTTTGTCGTACAACACAAAAGTTGCAATGTGGATGAAGGGATAAGTGAATAGAATTCCGATTCCACAAAAAATCACGCCCAGAATGGAAATAATCAGGCTGATGACCAGAATAAAAAACAAGAAAAACCAGTTTTTTGTAGTTACGTTCATGCTCGCCTTCAGGGCTTCTATCCAAGAATAATTGGCGAATACAATAAAAGGGACGGTTAAAACAAAGGTCACGCTCACCACAACTTGAATCAGAAATGCGAGAATGGCTCCCCAAATGGGTAAGGATTGCGCCAAAAACAGATTGAGGAACTGAATCACTGCGGCAAATAAAAACGAATAGATGAATATATTTAGAAAATAAGGCTGGCGGTAATAATAAAACAAACCGGATATAGAAGGGCTTCCGCCGTATTGGGTATGGTAGGCAATTTTATAAATCCCTGCTAACAAAGGTGTAATCAGCCCCGTAACCACACCGAAAACCAACGAATAAATCAGCATGGACGTCATCCCTATGTTGCCCATCGTAGATTCTACCGCCGCCGGATTCCGCTGAACCATATCCATAAACTCAGCCAGGTTTATCCCATACAAAGTTTCGAACATCGTCAGGCTCATCACCAACATGGCGAAAACATACAACAAAGTCGCTATAAATCCCGGAAGGATGATTTTTTTATGAATATCAAAGGCAGTTGACAAAACGTTTTCCAAATGAAGGCCGTAACCTTCTCTATTGATTTGTTCCAGTTTATTTTTCACATAATTGCTTTCCATATTGTATATTTTCTTCAAAAATACTTAAAAGTTAAATATATACAAATCTTAATTTAGCTGTCAGAATGTCAGCATTTTTCTTAAATTTGTAAACTCTTTTTAGAAAACCTCAATGCAAACAGAGACAAAAGAAATAAATGAAAGCCGGCAGGGAGAATCCATGGTTTTGGACAGCCGGAAAACCAATTCCAAAAAGCTTTTTCTGGAAAGTTACGGCTGCCAGATGAATTTTTCAGATTCCGAAATCGTTGCTTCTATTTTGGCCAACAACGGATACAATACGACCCTGAAAATGGAAGAAGCCGACTTGATTTTGGTCAATACTTGCTCCATCCGAGATAAAGCCGAACAAACCGTTCGCAAAAGATTAACAGAATTCAATGCGCTGAAAAAGACCAATCCGGCAATGAAAGTCGGGGTCTTGGGATGCATGGCCGAACGTCTGAAATCGAAATTCTTAGAAGAAGAAAAAATCGTGGATTTGGTCGTAGGACCCGATGCTTATCGGGATCTTCCCAACCTTTTGGAAGATGTGGACGACGGCCGCCAAGCGATTAATGTAATTCTTTCCAAAGATGAAACTTATGCAGATTTAAGTCCGGTTCGTTTGGGCGGAAACGGCGTTACCGCCTTCGTCACCATCACCCGCGGATGTGACAATATGTGTACGTTTTGCGTGGTTCCATTTACCCGAGGACGGGAACGAAGCCGTGATCCGCATTCCATTGTGGAAGAATGTAAAAACTTATGGCATGACGGTTATAAAGAAGTAACGCTTCTGGGCCAAAATGTGGATTCCTATTTATGGTATGGTGGTGGATTGAAAAAAGACTTCAAGAATGCCAGCGATATTCAAAAAGCGACTGCTGTGGATTTTGCCCAACTTTTGAGCATGGTTGCAGAGGCCGTTCCGGGAATGAGAATTCGTTTTTCCACCTCCAATCCGCAGGATATGCATGAAAATGTCCTTCGGACAATTGCCAAATACAAAAACATTTGCAAATACATTCACTTGCCGGTTCAGTCCGGAAGCACGACCGTTTTGCATCGTATGAATCGCCAGCATACCCGTGAAGAATACCTTCAATTAATTGATAAGATTCGTGAAATCGTTCCCGAACTGGCACTCTCACATGATATGATTGCCGGATTCTGCGGCGAAACGGAAGAGGAACATCAGGACACACTTTCTTTGATGGAATATGTGAAATACGATTTCGGATATATGTTTGCTTATTCTGAACGCCCCGGAACACCAGCACACAAAAAATTGGAAGATGATGTACCTGAAGAAGTGAAAAAAAGAAGGTTAACCGAAATCATCAACCTGCAACAAAAACATTCCAAAGAAAGAATGGAAGCGTATGTGGGCAAAGTCCATGAAGTCTTGATCGAAGGAAACAGTAAAAGAGACGAAAATTTCTGGTACGGTAGAATTTCTCAGAATGCAGTTATGGTTTTCCCGAAAACACCGGGAACCCAAGTTGGCGATTTTGTAATGGTTAAAGCCAATAGTGCTACATCTGCAACTTTATTGGGTGAAATTGCATTTTAGTTCTTTGACCGGAAAACATAAAACTTGAGACCTGAAACTAAAATGAATTTAAACACAGACTTTTCCGTATTTCCGGTTCTTGAAACAACAAACTTATTGTTGCGGGAAGTCGCGGAAAAAGATGTAGATGAAGTGTTTTTTCTACGTTCCGATAAAGCAACCATGAAGTACATTCCACGTCTGTTGGCCAAAACAAAGGAAGATACTTTGGAACGAATCGAAATGTTTAGGGAAATCAAAGAAAAAGGCGATGGAATCAATTGGGCGATTACCCGAAAAGGAAATGATAAACTCATTGGCGTAATTGGTCTTTACAGAATTGACAAAGAAAATTTCCGTTCCGAAGTCGGCTATATGCTTCATCCCGACTTTCATGGCAAAGGGATCATTCACGAGGCATTGAAAAAGGTAATCGAGTTTGGATTTCAAACCGGGTTTCATACGCTGACCGCTGTCATCGACCCGCGTAATACCGCTTCAGAAAGAGTTTTGCAGCGTGCTAATTTCGTAAAGGAGGCCCATTTCAGGGAAGATTGTTATTTCGAAGGCGAATTTTTGGATTCAGTGCATTATTCTTTAATTAATCCTAAGTAAAAATGGAAATTATTTTTGCAACTAAAGAGGAAAACAGTCAAAGAAGAGAGAAAGAATTTCTGGCTTTAAGTTATGCCGAAAGACTTGAAAAATTCTTTATAATGTTAGACGAAAATGAGTTTATTGGAGAAGATAAATCCCATCCAAATGATAAAAAAGATAACCTGATTTTGAAATGTAAAAATGATAGTTAAGACTATAAGCTTGAACCTTAATTTAGATAAATGGACAACTTACAAACGATAAAACAAAGATTTGCAATCATCGGGAACGACCCGGGATTGAACCGTGCACTGGATAAAGCCATTCAGGTAGCACCGACCGACATTTCCGTTTTGGTAAGTGGCGAAAGTGGTGTGGGTAAAGAATTTATACCCAAAATCATTCATTCCCAATCGGCCAGAAAACACAACAATTACATCGTGGTGAATTGTGGTGCAATTCCGGAAGGAACCATCGATTCCGAATTATTCGGACACGAAAAAGGCGCTTTTACCGGTGCGACCCAAACCAGAAAAGGCTATTTCGAAGTGGCCGACAAAGGAACGATCTTCTTGGATGAAGTCGGGGAATTGCCTTTGCCAACCCAAGTCCGTTTGTTGCGCGTTCTGGAAAGCGGTGAATTCATGAAAGTCGGTTCGTCTGAAATCCAGAAAACCGATGTGCGGATTGTGGCTGCGACCAATGTCAAAATGGAAGAAGCCATCGAAAAAGGAAAGTTCCGGGAAGATTTGTATTATAGGTTGAACACCGTTCAGATTGATATGCCTGCGCTGCGTAATAGAAAAAATGACATTCCCTTATTGTTCCGAAAATTCGCTTCCGATTTTGCCGCAAAATACCGGATGCCTTCACTTGAGCTTACGCCCGAGGCCATTCAGTACATTGTAAATTACCCTTGGCCGGGAAACATCCGTCAATTGCGAAATGTCGCAGAAGAAATTTCGGTCGTGGAAAAAGAAAGAACCATTTCACTCGAAAAAATCCAATCTTACCTGCCATTTCAAAGCTCTGTCCCCATGCTCAGCCGCCCCGAAAAATCCGGGAGCGCAGACCATTTGGAACGGGAAATACTGTTTAAATTTCTATTGGAAATGAAACAAGACCTGAACGATTTGCGATCGCTCACGCTGGATCTGATTCACGATAAGGAAAACATTTCCACCGGAAACCAAGATTTGCTGCAACGTATCATCCGTGATGATCAATCCGCCGATTCCGATATTGCCTCTTTGAAAATTTACCCCAAAGAAGACCCGCAAGCCTCTATTATTCAGGATTATGATTATGACGAACATGATTACGAAGAAGTAAAAGAATACACGGAATCTTTGTCTTTGCAGGAAAAAGAAAAGGAAATGATCCGAAAAGCACTGGAAAAATACCGTGGAAAAAGGAAGGCCGCCGCAAACGAATTGGGGATTTCCGAACGGACGCTTTACCGGAAAATCAAACAATATGATTTGGAATAAAAAATTGCTGTTCGACAACCACACAGCGTCAAAGATTTTGAAAATGATTGATAAAAAGTTAAAATTGAAAACCCCGAAGCAAAACCTGAAAGCAATTCTTTTGCCTTTTGCCTTTTGTCTTTTGCCTTTGATTTTCAGTTCCTGTTACACCCTTTCCGGCTCATCCATCGACCCTAACTGGCAAACGATTCGGATCGCGACTTTCCCCAATTTTGCACCGCAATACCAAAACCCCAACCTCAGCCCGCTGTTTACAAACGAATTACAGGATATTTTCAACCAACGAACCAAACTTTCCCTCACCACCGACGAAAATGCCGATTTGTTGATCGACGGCGAAATTACCGGTTACCAGCAAAATGCGGTTGCCGTCCAAGCCAATGAAATCGCAGGCAAGAATCGCTTGACCATGACCGTAAGGGTTCGGTACCAGAATAACCAGGACGAAAGCAAAAGTTTCGACAAATCCTTTTCGGCTTACGAAGATTTCGAAGGAACCCAAACGCTCCAGCAAGCCGAAGACGCTTTGTTGGAAAGCATTCTGGAACAATTGACCACCCAGATTTTCAACGCCATCGCGATGGATTGGTAAGCCTCCCAAACCCTCCGAAGGAGGGCTTTAGCAGCAATGATTTGAAATGAGCATTTTTTACATTATTTTCGCAAAACACTAACCGCATTACCCAAGACGTGAACCCGAGAATCCAACATTTGATCAACCATCCGTTTGAAGTACAGCTTTCAGATGTAGCTTTATTACAAGACCAAATCGCTCAATACCCCTATTTTTCTATACTTCGTTCGTTGTTGTTGTTTGCCTTAAAAGAGTCTGAGCATGAGTCTTACCATACCGAATTAAAGAAAACCAGCATTTACAGCCCCAGCCGGGTCGCGCTCTACCATTACCTCCAAAAAGAAAAACAGGCTCCGACGTGGGTGGAAACAGAAACTCCGACCGAAACAATGGTGTCGGAAGAATTCACCGAACCGGAAGTGCAACCGATGCCAATACAGGAAGAAAACATTCCTCAGGATTCACCGGAAGATAAAACAATGCCGGCCGAAGCAACCGTGGATTCCGCCCATACAGAATTGACTTTTTCCCAATGGCTTCACCTTTCAAAGTCCGAAAAAGGAACCGAAGAAAAGCGCAGCGAAAAAGACATCAAATTCCAATTGATTGATGAATTCATCGAGAAATCCCCAAAAATCTTACCGGTCAGAAATCCGGAACCAGAATCGCAGTCGGGCAAAATCGGGCATTCCAATGAATATTCCGATCTGATGACCGAAACTCTGGCCCAGATTTATACCGAACAAAAGAAATACGACAAAGCCGTTCGCGCTTATAAAATATTAAGTTTGAAATATCCGGAAAAAAGTATTTTCTTTGCAGACCGTATTAACGAAATAGAAATTTTAAAGAATAAAAAATAATGCAGACGTTTATATTTTTAATGGTTGTGATTATTGTGGTTTGTGTACTGATCACATTGGTTATCCTTTCCCAAAACCCTAAAGGCGGAGGGCTTTCTTCCACTTTCGGCGGCTCGGGCGGCGGACAAATGTTCGGCGTACAGCGCACCAACGAATTCCTGGACAAAGCAACTTGGACATTGGCTTCCATCATCGTGATTCTAATCATTACGGCAAACGTTTTACAGGAAAACCCTTATGCGGCTTCAACCCTTCCGGTTGACGCGGTTCCGGTCGAATTGCCGCAACAACAATCGGCTCCGACACCCGACCAACCCGCAACACCGGTTCAACCTGAAAATTAAGAAGATTTATTCCAATCATAGAAAACCCCGCCCACCAGCGGGGTTTTATTTTTTATCAATCATTGAGTTTCGTGCCGCAGGTTTTACAAAAAACCGCTTTATCCAAATGGAAACTGTCATGACAATGCGGACAAACTTGTGTATTGGTAGGAGTCGGATGGTTTTTGGCGCGACTTAATTCCGAAGAAACAATCCCGGTTGGAACTGCGATGACACCGTATCCGATGATCATCACCACCGAAGCCAGGAATTTCCCGATAGAGGTTACCGGCGCAATGTCCCCGTAACCCACTGTCGTCAGCGTAACCACCGCCCAATAAATACTGGTGGGGATGCTCGTAAAACCGGATTCCGGGTGTTCCCCTTCCACCACAAACATGATGGAGCCGATGACCACTACAATCAAAATGATGAAAGAAAGAAAGACGATGATTTTCGCGCGGCTCTGCCGCAATGCAATCAGCAACATACTCCCGCCCCGCATGAATTGAGTCAGACCGAAAATCCGAAATATCCGGAACAACCGCAGGATGCGGATGCTGGACAGGTATTTGGTCGAAGGATAGAAAAGCCCTAAATAGGTAGGTAAAATGCTCAGCAAGTCGATGACTCCGTAGAAACTGAAAAAGTAACGCCAAGGCCTGCGGACACAGTAGATGCGCAAAGCATATTCGATGGTAAAAAGTATGGTAATCACCCATTCCAGAATCACCAATGTTTCATGGTGTTTGGCATTGATGGCGGGAACCGATTCCAACATCACCAATGCAACGCTGAACAGGATGGTAATCAGCAACAGGACGTCGAATAGTTTCCCTAAAGGCGTGTCGGCTTCGAAAATGATTTCAAAAATCTTTTCCCTCAACTGGTTTTGCTTCGATTTCTCCATCCGCGGAAAAATCACTTTATCTCGAAGATTCATGGCCGTGATTTTGTAAAACGAATTTACATATTTTTATTTCAGCGGATGAAGTTCCCTTCTTCGGACACCAATTATGCGTCACCCTACGGGTAAAATGGGGTTCCGAACGTGGCTGGAAAAGTTGAGGTATGCTGTAATATATTCTTTAATTAAAAAATGGGTATATATTTGGGGTTGAGCCTCAACTGAACCGAACAACCGCCAAAAAATAATACATATTTACGGAAACCAAAATTTTTAGTATTTTCGAAGCTTAAAGAGGATAGGATGGAAAGGATAAAATTCATTGATTTATTTTGCGGAATAGGCGGTTTTAGAGTTGCTATGGACGAAGCGTGCTCGGAGAATGGGATTACTCCACAATGTGTTTTTTCTTCCGATATAGATAAATACTGTCAAGACACCTACGAAAACAACTTTGGACATAGACCAGCAGGTGACATTACTCAAATTGACCCAAAATCTATTCCTGACCATGACATTTTATTTGCAGGTTTTCCGTGTCAACCATTTAGTATAATTGGTCAAATGAAAGGCTTTGACGATACAAGGGGTACATTATTTTTTCATATAGCCAACATTTTGAAAGAAAAAAAGCCAAAAGCTTTTATTCTTGAAAACGTAAAACAGTTGGTTGGACACAATGGTGGACAGACCTTAAAAGTCATCATTAAGACTTTACAAGACTTAGGCTACCACGTACAATACTCAGTTCTTAATGCTCTTGATTACGGACTTCCTCAAAAAAGAGAAAGGGTAATAATTGTGGGACATAAACACCCTATTCCATTTTCATATCCGTTACCTATAAAACCATTTAAACCGCTTTCTGAAATTATTGAGAAAAAGGTTGATGAAAAGCACTTCGCATCCGATTATATTAAAGGCAAAAGAAAAATAAGTCACAAATCGGCTTACAAACTATCAATTTGGCACGAAAATAAATCAGGAAACATCACGAGCTATCCTTATTCTTGTGCCTTACGCGCTGGTGCTTCTTATAATTATTTACTTGTAAACGGGGAGAGGCGTTTAACGCCAAGAGAAATGTTTAGACTTCAAGGATTTCCTGATTCATATAAGATAATAGAGAACGATACTCAAGCAAGAAAGCAAGCAGGCAATGCTGTACCAGTCAATCTTGTAAAAGCGGTTATATTAAAACTATTGCCTTATGTTGCGAAAACATTAGATATGACAGAGGTGTTAAGAGAATACGAAATAGAAGAATACAGCCAATGAGTAAAAAGCCAAAGTTAAGAACCGTAGAAAAATCGCTACCTCCCTTTCCCTTGAATGATTTTCCGAAAGATTTCCCATTTATTCTTGGGAAAGAATTAGTTTATTTACTTGCTTCAAAGGGCAAACCAATTCTTGAAGGCGCAGAATTTGAAGCTATTTTTGCTACTTGCTTTGGCGCAGAATGGAAGCCTTCAAACGTTGGACTCGACGATATAATTCTTGGCAATACAGCGTGGGGAGCTAAAACCGTCAAAGCATCCAATCCCACTACACAGAAAAAAGTTAGATTAATTTCGGGACGAAATTCCCCAGTATATTCCTTTGGAGATACTATCGATACGAAAGCCGACCCAAACATAGTAGGTCAGTCAATTTTGGAAATTTGGAATGAGCGAGTATCAGCTATTAGAGAAAAATTTCAGAATTTAAGAACCATTGTTTTAGTAAAATCAAATGATTTGACCGAAGTTGTAGTTTTTGAGTTTGACACCATTCGATATGACCCCGAATTATTCGTTTGGGAGTGGAATAAAAATGGAAATCTTCGTGGAATTGAGAAGTCAACAACTGAACATCGTTTTACATGGCAACCTCACGGTTCCCAGTTTACAATAGTTGAAGAAATTCCTGAAAACAGTTTGTTGATAAAAATAAAACAACCTGAAATATTAGACAAAGAGGACATTTTGAAAGCATTAGGTTTTGACAAATCTTGGATAAGCGTGACTAAAAGAAGTTGAAAAATCAATCTTTCCTCTATTTCCAACACAGCCATTTAAGACTAAATCCAAACCTCCCCCAACCCCAAAACAGTCCCGAATCCTTTTGATTGAAAATAGTCCAGGAATCCTTCTCTTTCGGTTACCAAAACAAAATCGCCACCCCAGGCGCCGAGGCTTTTGACACTGCCTTCATAATCCGGGAAATGTAAATCTTTGGCTTTTTGGAATCCCAATTTCGAAGCAATCAGATCCTCATGCAGGTTCATCAGCACTTCAAATTCTGGAAAAGTTTGGGCTTTGGCCATCTCAACCGAAACTTCCGAAACCGCCTGAATCCATTCGGGGTCTTTGGGCAAATCCCGGTAATGATTTGAAACATTCGTCTGGGTATCCTGCTTCCGGTTCAAGTGCACGATAGAGAGTTGTCCGATAAATTCCGGCTGAAAGTTAATCGGCTGAATTGTTCTTACCCCGGCGTGATTTCGATAAATAACGGGAGAATCTATCCCGGCACAAGCAACGTCATATCCGCTCGTTTTAAAAGCCAAATCATTGAGTTTGAATTCATCGATATTCATCCATTTGGCAAGTAAATAAATCAAGGTTGAACTGCTGCCCAGCCCCCAATCCTGCGGGAATTCCAAGCGGGTTTTACAATGTATGTTTTGGGTTGGATTTTGAAAAAATCCGGAATTCAATTCCGAAGCCGCTTTGAAAATTTGCAATAACCTTGAAGCAAATTTGGCATCGGTCGTTTTCAGAACTGTCAAGGTTTTCAGGTCAAATTCTGTCGAAAACCACAATGAACCGTCATACCGGAAAGCCTCCCAAAATAAAACGGGATTATCTGATTCTTCGGAATAATTCACTTCCAACGTCTGGCCGAACCGGGTGGGAACGGCAAATGCTACTGCCCCATCGAGGACGGCATATTCTCCCGAAATCAGTAATTTTCCGTTGGCATGGAAAAGGTTCAAAGCTTAATGTTTAAGGTTCCAAGATTTTTTCGTTACCGTTCAATCAGCCTTGTCAAGGGTTGGAACCTTGACAAGACTTTAATTACGATTCAACTGTAGCTGAATTCGTTACGGCAGTTCCGTCAATTTTCCGAATCAACCCCTGCAAGGTATTTCCGGGCCCGACTTCTATGAATTCCGCCGCGCCGTCTTTGACCATATTCTGAACCGATTGTGTCCATTTGACCGGGGCCGTCAACTGTGCGATCAGGTTTTTCTGGATTTCTTCCGGATCGGTAACGGCCATTGTCGTCACGTTTTGATACACGGGGCAAACCGGCATTTTGAACGCTGTATGTCGGATGGCTTCGGCAAGTTCTTCTTCTGCGGGTTTCATCAAGGGAGAATGGAAAGCACCGCCCACAGGTAAAACCAAGGCGCGCTTGGCACCGGCTTCTTTCAGCTTTTCACAGGCTTTTTCCACTGCTGGAATTTCACCTGAAATCACCAATTGGCCGGGGCAATTGTAATTGGCGGGAACAACGATTCCTTCGATTCCGGCACAGACTTCTTCCACGATCGCATCTTCCAACCCCAAAATCGCAGCCATGGTCGAAGGATTCATTTCACAGGCTTTTTGCATGGCCAAAGCACGTTTGTAAACAAGCTTCAATCCGGATTCAAAATCGAGCGTTTCATTGGCAACGAGGGCAGAAATTTCCCCTAATGAATGCCCGGCGACCATATCAGGTTGAAAGTTTTCCAATGTTTTAGCCAGAATGACGGAATGCATAAAAACAGCAGGTTGGGTCACCTTGGTTTGTTTGAGTTCATCGGAAGTCCCTTCGAACATGATTTTGGAAATGGAAAATCCCAGTTGGTCATCGGCACGGTCAAATAATTCTTGTGCAATGGGCGAATGTTCATACAGGTTTTTTCCCATGCCTGTAAACTGGGCACCCTGTCCGGGAAATACGTATGCTTTCATAAGTATATTTGTTCTGTATTTTTGAATTTTAAATGTAAAAAATTATTTCGACTTCTTTTCCTTATCATTTTCCCACATTTTAGAAAGGAAAAGATAGCGCTTGAAAACATGGTGTGCGTGCAGTTTGGAAATGATATAGCCTTCTCCTCCGTCAAAAACGCCCAAACGCAAAATATAATGGTGTACGAAACGGAACCAAGGCTTCACCCAAAAATGGAAAATATTCGGTTTCAATCCTTTGGCAAATAATTCCCTTGCACGCAAGATGGAATACTGTGTCAATTTACGGTCGTATTCCTCCACGGAATAATAAGAATAATGGTCCAAACGGTTTTTCAGGAAACGGACTTTTCCCTTGCTGTCAATCAGTTCATGGACCAACCTTCCTTCACCGTAGCGGTTTTTGGATTTTTTGAAAAGCCGGATGGCTTTGTCGTTCTGCCAGCCGGAACGTTTGATGTATTTTTCCATGAAATAAAAACGGCGGAAGACAAAAAACGCGTCGGCGGTGTCTTTTTTGATTTCGTCAATCATTTCAAAAATCAAAGCTTTAGGGATTCGCTCATCGGCATCGAAAAAAGTAACCCATTCATGTTGGGCCTGATCAATAGCGAAGTTTTTCTGCGAGGTGAAATTATCGAATTTCCGCGTGATGAAAATCACTTTGGGGTGCTTCTTGGCAATTTCCGCTGTACGGTCGGTACTTTCCGAATCTACGATGACTATTTCGTCTGCGTACCAAGCTTCATCCAGAAATTTTTGAATGTTCCTTTCTTCATTAAAAGTGATGAGCAAGGCTGAAATTTTGGGGAGTGGATCGGTTAATTTCACCGGTAAATCTACGCTGCCGAAGTTATTTTGTAAAAATTGATCGGCTTCTGTCCTCACATAGTTATGTTCCAATTTTTTATACAATTTGGTAGATTGATTCAACAATTGTTTTTCGCTAAGTCTGTCAACGGTCTTTTTGTCCAAGTCCTGAAAATGTACACTGTGGTGTTTGTGCCCGTCCTCAAAGCAACCCCAGTCGGCCGGGAATTTATGCGGCGAATAAATGCTGAATGTAGGCACATCCAATGCTTTGGCCATGTTTACGGCTCCGCCTTCGTTACCGATTAAAGCATCGCAATGGGAAAGGATTTTCAGGAATTCCCTTACATTTTTCCCCATCACTTCCGGATAGATTTTTTCGGTAGAATCCAATCCTGCCAAGATTTTATCGACCGTCGGCTGCTGGTTCGGGATGTAATTAAAGAGCAGGTTGAAGTTGTAATATTTCTGAATATGTGAAATCAACCGAATCATATAATCAATCGGCCAGGATTTATCTTCACCACTACCCAGAATCCCAACCATCAGCGTTTTCCGCGAAAAATCAAGGTGGGCGTTTTTCAGTAATTCTTTTCCTTCATTAATCTCATCGGGTCTGAGGTAAATTTTTGGATGAAGTGCCAATTGCCGGGGCTTTTCCATAAGCGGTGTCACGAGTGAGACCCGGTTATCGATAGCCGTACAGGAGGTTTCCGGAGAAGGGATATGTGTTTTTTCCACCACATCGGTATAAATGTGTTTGAAAAAGGGCTTGTCATAACTGATGCGCCTTTTGGCCCGGGATTTCAGCGTAATGAAGCGGCTTTGCAGCTTGGCATAAGGATCCAAAACGATGTCATAATTCGCATTTTTGATTTGGTTGGCGTATTGGTTCAAAACCGATATTTTCTTCAGTTGTTTTTCTTCGAATGAAATAATTTGATCGATGAAAGGATTATTCTCCAACACGGCCACCGCCGGTTTATAGCAAAAAAAATGAACTTCAGTATCCGGATTGATTTGTTTCAGGTTTTCGGCGATGACAGAAGAAGTCAACACATCGCCAATATATTTGTTCTGTAAAATCAGGGCTTTTATTCTGCCCGATCCGGACAAAACAGAATTGTCTGTTTGGATATTTTGTCGGTATTCCAGCATAAATGATTAATATAATTCTGCAGGAATTTAAACGGCAACTTTGTGTTCCCGCAAAGCATCGTTAAGCGAAGTTTTCAAATCGGTGCTTTCCTTTCTTTGCCCGATGATCAATGCACAGGGAACTTGGAATTCACCCGCGGGAAATTCCTTGGTATAACTTCCGGGAATCACTACGGAACGCGGCGGGATTTCACCTTTTATTTCAATTGGGTTTTCACCCGTCACGTCAATGATCTTCGTTGATGCGGTCAACACTACATTGGCACCTAAAACCGCTTCTTTACCGACTCTGACGCCCTCGACCACAATACATCTTGAACCGATAAATGCATTGTCTTCGATAATTACGGGAGCAGCTTGTAAAGGTTCCAGAACACCTCCGATACCAACCCCACCGCTCAAGTGGACATTTTTTCCGATTTGGGCACAGCTTCCCACCGTCGCCCATGTATCGACCATGGTTCCTTCGTCTACATAAGCACCGATGTTCACATACGAAGGCATCATAATCACGCCTTTGGAAACATAAGAACCGTGGCGCGCTATCGCATGCGGAACCACACGCACACCTTTTTCAGCATAATTTTTTTTCAATGGAATTTTATCGTGAAATTCAAAAATACCAACTTCAATGGTTTCCATTTGTTGAATCGGGAAATACATTACGACGGCTTTTTTTATCCATTCGTTGACCTGCCAACCCCCGGCTTTTGGTTCGGCTACCCTCAATTTGCCTTCGTCCAGTGAATTTATAACTTCTCTGATCGCTCTTTGGGTTCCTTCTTCTTTCAAGAGTTCCTTGTTGTCCCAAGCCTGTTCTATAATCTGTTTAAGGTTTACCATATCCTTTAGTGTTGGTACAAATCTACATTTTTAAATTAAAAGTGCGAAGTCCACCGTTCAAAATTCGTCCAAGCGTATGTTTTCATCCGCAGCGGTACAAAAATTAACCAATTCCGTCACGCTGAACTTTCCGAAGCGTCAAATTAACTAACTTTGCCCCATGCCCAGAATCCTCGCCATTGACTATGGAATGAAACGTACCGGAATTGCTGTTACCGACGAACTGCAAATCATTGCCACTTCGCTTGACACAGTGGAAACGCCGAAATTATTTGAATTTCTCGGTAAATATCTTTCTGAAAATAACGTTCAGGAAATCGTGGTTGGACTTCCCATGCGGATGCACGGTGAAGTGGGACAACTGGAAACGAAAATTCAAAAATTTATTTCGAAATTCAAAGAAAAACACCCGACTATTCCGGTTTTTAGGCAAGATGAAAGTTTCACATCCAAGATGGCTTCCCAAGTGATTTTTGAGTCGGGTGCGAAAAAGAAAAAACGCCGGGATAAATCTTTAATCGATAAAGTCAGCGCGACGATTATTTTACAATCTTTTATGGAATCGAAAGGTAGCAGATTTTAGCATTTATTGATTTCACATCAAGTGAACCTATCTATTATAATTTTATAATTTTCGTTTCCACCTTTACCCCTTCCACCACATTTTATCTTTTTTTACTTTCTACATAGTTTTATCTTTGCATCAAATTTCCAGAAAATGATTTTACCAATCCGGGCATACGGCGACCCTGTTTTGCGACAGAAAGCATCCGATATTGACAAGGATTATAAAAACCTGCCTCAATTGATTGAAAACATGTTCGAAACCATGGCCGATGCCTATGGCGTTGGGCTGGCCGCTCCCCAAATCGGCTTGCCCATCCGGTTATTTATCATCGATTTGACGCCATTTGTCGAGGACGAAGATTATGAAGAAATCGGTGAAGAATTGAAAACCTTCCGAAAAGTATTCATCAACGCGAGAATCCTTGAGAAAAAAGGGGAAGAATGGAAGTTCAACGAAGGCTGCCTGAGCATTCCCGGCATCCGCGAAGACGTTTCCAGACCGGAATCCATCGTGATTGAATATTTCGATGAAAATTGGAAGTTGCACAAAGAAGAATTTTCCGATATTCGTGCCCGCGTAATTCAACATGAGTACGACCATATTGAGGGCATCATGTTTACCGATTATTTATCGTCCTTCAAAAAGAAATTAGTTCAGAACAAATTAAAAAATATCAGCAAAGGAAAAGTAAAAGCGGATTACCAAATGCAGTTTCCCGCTTAGGAATTTAGATTTTAAAAATAGAATATGGATTTAAGTAAGATTATTTCAATTTCGGGCAAACCGGGATTATACAAATTGATTTCCCAAGCCAAGAGCGGATTCATTGTAGAAGATTTGGACAAAGGAAAAAAGACTTCAATTTCGGCAAACAACAACGTAAGTTTATTGGAAAATGTCGCCATTTATGGTGTTTCTGAGGAATATCCTTTGAAAGAGGTTTTTACCAAAATTTATAACAAAGAAAAGGGCGGACCGGCTATCAGCCACAAAGAATCGGGTGCCAACCTACGGAAATACATCGAAGAAATTTTGCCGGAATACGATGAATCCCGTGTTTACGACTCGGATTTGAAAAAATTATTCCAATGGTACAACATCCTTCAATCCAAAGATTTGGTAACGCCGGAGCCGGAAACAGAAGAACCAAAAGAAGAAGTTGCAGCAGAGGAAACTTCGGAAGAAAAGCCAAAAGCCAAAAAAGCGAAGGCGAAGAAGGAAGATTAATTTGTCATTCCGAGATTTGATATTAAGAGGAGAAACATTAGTTTCGGTAATAACGAGGAATCTTAATTTTGAGATTCTTCACTTCATTTTATTTCGTTCAGAATGACATTCGACTTTTAAAAAAATGAACTCACGCGAAGAACAGTTAAAAGCTTTTAACCGCTTGCTTGACATCATGGATGACTTGCGTGAGAAATGTCCCTGGGACAAAAAACAAACCATGGAATCGCTTCGTTATCTGACGATTGAGGAGATGCACGAACTTTCTGATGCGATTCTGGAAAACGATAAAACGGAAATCAGAAAGGAATTGGGCGACCTTTTCCTTCATTTGGTTTTTTATTCGAAGATTGCTTCCGAAACCCAAGATTTTGATGTGGCCGATGTGCTGAATGGTATTTCGGAGAAATTGATCCACCGTCATCCACATATTTACGGCGACGTCAAAGTGGCCGACGAAGAAGAGGTCAAACAAAATTGGGAAAAACTCAAACTGAAAGAAGGAAAAAAATCCGTTCTGGAAGGTGTTCCCAAATCGCTTCCCGCTATGGTCAAAGCTTATCGAATTCAGGAAAAAGTAAAAGGCGTAGGATTTGAATTTGAGAATTCAGACGATACCTGGGCAAAAGTCAAAGAAGAAATTTCGGAATTTGAAAAGGAAACCGAAGCTTCCAAACGCGAACAGGAATTCGGTGATGTTTTGTTTTCACTGATCAATTATGCGCGTTTCACCGGTATCAATCCCGAAGATGCTCTGGAACGAACCAATAAAAAATTCATCGCAAGATTTCAGAAAATTGAAGAATTGGCCAAAGAAGAAGGAAAAAATATTGCTGAACTTTCTTTGAAAGAACAGGATGAACTTTGGGAGAAGGCGAAATTAATTTGAGCATTTTTCATCCAACTTCGTGCAAGTTTGGCTTAGTTTCTCATTTTAATCCAAAATCAACTAAATTTGCACCTAAACTCATTGTTATGGAAAACATTATCATCATCCCGAAAAATGAAAAACAATCTAATGTGATAAAAGCATTTTTGGAAGAAATGAAAATCCGCTTCAAAACTGTAAAAGACGATTCTATAATGACGGAGGATGATTTTTATTCAAAAATTGACCGATCCATCCAACAAGCTAAAGATGGAAAAACACAAGGTCTTACACCTGAATTGAAAAAAGAGCTTTTCAAAAACATCTTATGAAATATAAGGTAATATTAACGGAGGAGGCAAAAACAGACATTACCAAAATTGATAAATCCGGCGATAAAAATTCATTAAAAAAACTTCTTATACTGCTGGAAGAACTGGAAACCCACCCCACTTCCGGAACGGGAAAACCGGAGTTGTTGAAACATTATAAAACACCCACTTGATCCAGAAGAATTTCTATAAAACATCGGCTAGTTTATCGAATTGAGGATGAAGTCGTAACTGTTTTGATACTTTCAGCATGTGGCCATTATGAAGACAAATAAAACATAAACTCCAACCTGTCCGTATTTTTAAACCTGTCAGGTTTACGTAACTTTGCGCTTATTTCCAAACCGCTTATGCAATTCAAAATCCATTCGGAATTTCAACCCACCGGCGACCAGCCCCAGGCCATTGATTCATTGGTCCACGGAGTCGAATCCGGCGACAAATATCAAACACTTTTGGGTGTAACCGGCTCGGGAAAGACTTTTACCATTGCAAATGTGGTGAAAGAAACCCAACGTCCGACTTTGGTTTTGGCGCACAACAAAACTTTAGCGGCACAGCTTTATATGGAATTCAAGGAATTCTTTCCTGAAAATGCCGTTGAATACTTCGTTTCTTATTACGACTATTACCAACCGGAAGCTTATATTCCTACTTCGGGATTGTACATTGAAAAAGATTTGTCCATCAATGAAGAAATTGAAAAACTGCGATTGAGCACTTCTTCTTCTCTCCTTTCGGGTCGGCGCGATGTGTTGGTGGTAGCTTCAGTTTCCTGTTTGTACGGGATTGGAAATCCGACTGAATTTCATAAAAACATCATTGAAATCCAAACGGGACAAACCATTGCCCGAACCAAATTATTGCAAAAATTCGTGGCCTCGCTTTATTCCCGGACAGAGGCCGATTTCCAACGTGGGAATTTCCGCATCAAAGGCGACACGCTGGACGTTTTCCCCGCTTATTCCGACCAAGCGGTGCGGATTCATTTTTTTGGGGATGAAATTGAGGAAATCGAATCTTTCGATCCGCCGAGCGGACGGAAAATTACTTCGCTGGACAAAATCAATATTTATCCGGCCAATTTATTCGTCACTTC
>JAEZDQ010000056.1 GCA_023433225.1 Bacteroidota bacterium
GTCCAATACAAAGGTTTCCATGAACTTGGTTGTGTAATTCCCCGCAATAAATTCCGGGTCATCCATCAGTTGCCGGTGGAAAGGAACGGTAGTCTTGATGCCCTCAATGTAAAATTCTTCCAAGGCACGCCTCATCTTAGCCAGAGATTCTTCACGGGTTTGAGAAGTCACAATCAACTTGGCAATCATGGAATCGTAATAGGGCGGAATCATATAACCCGCATAAACATGCGTATCCACGCGAACGCCATGCCCTCCCGGGATATTGATATTGGTAATCAATCCAGGTGAAGGGCGGAAGCCGTTATAAGGGTCTTCGGCATTGATTCGGCATTCGATGGAATGTAATTTCGGAAAATAATTTTTCCCAGAAATTTTCTGTCCTGCGGCCAAAAGAATTTGTTCCTTAATCAGGTCATAATCAATTACCTGCTCTGTAATCGGATGCTCCACCTGGATGCGGGTATTCATTTCCATGAAATAAAAATCACCGTTTTTATCCACCAAAAATTCGATGGTTCCCACACCTTCATAGCCGATGTATTCTGCGGCTTTGACGGCGGCATTACCCATTTTTTCCCTCAGTTCGGGCGTCATAAACGGCGAAGGGGTCTCTTCCACCAATTTTTGGTGACGTCTTTGAACCGAACAATCCCTTTCGGAAAGGTGGCATGCTTTTCCGGTTATATCTCCGGCAATTTGTATTTCAATATGACGTGGTTCTTCAATCAATTTTTCCATGTACATTCCACCATTTCCGAAGGCAGCAGTGGCTTCCTGTACGGCGGATTCCCAGTGTTTCTCCAAGTCTTTTTCGCTCCAAACAGCGCGCATCCCTTTTCCACCGCCTCCCGCGGTGGCTTTGATCATGACCGGATAACCTATTTTTTGAGCGATTTTTTTCGCTTCTGCATAATCTTTCAGAATTCCTTCGGAACCGGGGACAACGGGTACGCCCGCTTCAATCATCGTGGCTTTGGCAGTGGCTTTGTCACCCATTTTATCGATGTGTTCCGGCGAGGCACCAATGAATTTGATTCCGTGGTTCATACAGGTTCTCGAAAACTTGGCGTTTTCGGAAAGGAAACCGTAGCCCGGGTGGATGGCGTCCGCGTCGGTAATTTCAGCGGCCGAAATGATGTTGGTGATTTTCAGGTAGGATTCAGAACTCGCCGGTGGGCCGATGCAAACCGCTTCGTCGGCGAAACGTACGTGGAGGCTGTCTTGGTCGGCAGTCGAATAAACCGCAACGGTTTTGATCCCCATTTCTTTGGCGGTACGGATTACACGCATCGCAATTTCTCCCCGGTTTGCAATCAATATCTTTTTAAACATATTATGCTATTTTTAAGGGATTAGGAAGGATCGATTAAAAACAAAGGCTGATCGTATTCGATCGGAGTGGCGTCGTCCACCAAGATTTTAATTATTTTACCGGATACTTCTGATTCTATTTCATTGAATAATTTCATGGCCTCTACGATGCAGAGGACAGAGCCGGGTGAAACGGTATCGCCTACGGAAGCGAAGGGTTCTTTTCCGGGGCCGGAAGCACGGTAAAAAGTTCCGATCATCGGTGATTTTACCGTAAGGTATTTTGAATTGTCTTCAACCGCCGCAGTCTCGGGCTTGTTTTCGGCCATAGTTGGGGCGGACTGTGGAGCGGATTGGGGAGCCATCATCGGTTGTTGCATCATCATGGGTTGTGGTGCATAGCTGACAGTTTGCCCTCCGATATTCTTAATTTTGATTTCAAAATCTTTCAGCTTCAGATTCACTTCAGCGACTTCAGATTTAGAAACGAATTTGATAAGGTTTTGTATTTCTTTAATGTCCATAACTGTGTTTTCTTTATTAAAAAATTGCGGTAGGAAATTCAAAAGTAGAATAAAACTATGAAAAAACTGAAAAAGCTGTCTCTAAATTTAGAAACAGCTTTCAAAATTTCTCGAAAAAAGGATTACTCCGCTTCTTCGTTTAGTTCTTTCTCCAAAACTACTTTTCCTCTGTAGTACATCTTTCCGTCAAGCCAATAAGCTCTGTGGTAAAGGTGAGCCTCGCCGGTTGCTTTATCAACCGCTAATTGAGGGGCTTCAATTTTGTAATGTGTTCTACGTTTATCTCTTCTCGTAGTGGATTGTCGTCTTTTAGGATGTGCCATAACTTGTATTTTTCAGTTATATATTTTTTAATTTTTTCAATTCTTCCCAACGCGGGTCGGTTGTTTGTTCGCTTGAATTTTCTTCTGAAATCTCTTCATTTTCAACACTGTATTGGTGGAGCAATTCCAACATTTCGGAATGGCTTTTTCCACTTTCCACATCCGGGTGGATTCGTTTCAGCGGTATGGCCAACAAGGTCATTTCATAAACCATCTGTGCGATGTTCAGCGTATGTTCACCTTGCGGGATCACCCAAACTTCATCGTCCGAATAATCATAATCTTCGCCGAACTTTACAATGACAGCCGATTTTCCTTTGATTTTCTGGCGGTAAGGTTCATTGGTCAAATCACATTCGAGCCCGACGCTTCCTTTCAGCTTGAAAACCAATTCCAAAAAATTATTTTTCTTTTCCAGAATTAATTTCAATTTCAAATCAGGCTGTTGAAAATCCTGTTCAAATTCAAACAAATCAAAGAACGGCTGAGCGATGTGAAATTCGAATTCATGTCGCCCCAAACTCAATCCAGAAAAGGAAACATTATAAAACCTGAACTTTTCCATAACTCAAACGGAGGGCAAAGATAATACATCTGCCTGAATTACAAGAAAGTTTTTCAGTTAATTTTTCAGTCAGCGGCTTCTTCGGTTTCCGGGGTTTCCATGGCCTCTGTCTGGATTTCAATGTCTTTTTCGGTGTTCAGTATGATTTCCGGTTTTCCTTTGAAAAGCACCAGTTTTCCGGTGACGCATACGGACTTGTCCAACAAGAATTCTGCAGGCACATAGCTGAAATTCTTCAAATCCTTTTTGAATATGGCCAATGTCAAGGGACTGTCCGGATAAGGTTGTCCGACGTTTAGCAAAGTCAGTCCATTGCTAGGGATGATGTACGTTCCATAGATTTTATCGCACACCTTTACTTTTTTACCGATATGGTCGGCGATTTCCTCTAATAAGACTTGTTTCTGTGCAAACAATAAGGAACCTGCCAACAATAAAATGAAACGTAAAGTATTCATAACCGTAGAATTATTGTATCGGCTTAGGAATGACTAATTTACGAAAAATTATGAAACCGCAAATCTTTTTTATCTTTCTCTTTCCGGCTTTAATTCCCGTGTCTTGAGCGGGTTTTTGGTAAGTTCACGGTATTCTGTCCGGTTCCTGAAAATCTTCACCGCCGCAAAAACGGCTTCTTTGAACGAAGTTGGATCTGCAAAACCTTTTCCGGCGATGTCATAAGCCGTGCCGTGGTCGGGAGAAGTGCGCACAAATGGAAGTGAAGCCGTATAATTCACGCCTTCTTCAAAACACAAAGTTTTAAACGGTATCAATGCTTGGTCGTGGTACATCCCCAAAACCGCATCAAAAGTTTCGATGTTTGCAGGCGAGAAAAAGCTGTCGGCAGCATATGGCCCGAAAACCATCATTCCTTTCTGGTAAAGGCTTTGAATGGCCGGGGTAATGATTTCCTGTTCCTCCAATCCGAGTAAACCGTTGTCACCCGAATGAGGATTCAGCCCCAGTACGGCGATTTTCGGTTTCCTGACCCCAAAATCCATTATCAAACTGTTGTGCAAAGCTTCTACTTTTTCAATGATGCTTTCTTTGTTGATTTTTCCGGCTACATCTTTCAGTGGGATATGCTGGGTCACTATGCTAACTTTCAATATTTCAGTAACCAAAAACATCAGCGGTTTTCCTTTCCAAATTTCTCCCAGGTATTCGGTATGACCGGGGAAATTGAAATTTTCTGATTGTATGTTTTTCTTGTTGATGGGCGCAGTAACCAAAACATCACAAAATCCGTTTTGGACTGATTCCGCAGCTGCTTTCAGTGATTCATAGGCATATTTCCCTGAAGTTTCGGTCGGATTCCCGAATTCCAGTTTTGCAGGTTCTTTCCAGAGATTCACTACATTGATTTTCCGGTCAACCGCTTGATCAGCAGCATGAATCCCGAAAAAGTTAAGTGAATTGTCGTTGAGTATTTCTTTGTATTGTGACAAATGTTTGGTGGAGCCGAAAATAACAGGGGTAAAAAAGTCGAGTATGTTCCGGTCAAGTAAACTTTTAACGATGATTTCATATCCGATCCCGTTCACATCGCCTACTGAAATGGCTACTCTTATTTTTCTATCTGGATTATTCATGGATTCTGCTAAATTTTAACAAAGGTAAGGTTTAGCGGAAAAGGGAAACCAGAAACGGGAAGAAATTTAAAAGGTTTTGGGGTTTCAAGTTTTTCAAATCCGTCATGGTGAGCCTGTCGAACCACCCATTTTTAGGTTGTTGAGATAAATCTTTGGCCAATGAAGCCGAAATTTTAGGTCACTTAGTGAAGCCTTTGGAGGTTACTTAAAAATTAACCCAAAGAACCTAAAACTTTGGGTTCCGAACCTAAAAATTGGGGTTCACGACCTAAAACAATTAGGTTCACGACCGAAGCGATTGGGTTCCAAACCTAAAAATTGGGCTTCACGACCTAAACGATGGTGTGTAAGACCTAAAAAATAGGGTTTACGACAGCAGCCGATAGGTGTTCTAAAGGATAAATTATTATTTTTTAATTTTGAGCCAATTAGGAATCAATCATGGTAAAAATAACAATGCTTACATTTTTCACTTTGTGGACAATGTCAAATTATGAGCCGGTTACCGACGCCCAAAGGATGGGTTTGAAAGGTAAAGTGAAATCAATGACGGAAACTATGTTTTTTGTAGAGCCCAATTTTACATTCAAAGAAACATCCTATTTTGATGAAAAAGGAAATTTAACACGAAGACAATTCTATGAATACCATATCGATTTTGATGGAACTGAAACGACCGCTGAAAGTGATTATGAAAGCTACCAAATCGTTTCGCCTGAACTCACCACTTATTCCATTTTTGAGCGCGGAAGAATCACCAAAGAGGGAGAAATTGCAAGGGTAGCCGAGTATAAATTTATCCGAAAGGAAAATGAGTTTGGAACCTATCAGCAAGAAATTGTTTCTGAATACAATTCAAAATGGGAACTCATTCATTTACATCGAAAAGCTCTTTTAAACGGGGATTCCACAAACATCAAAATGAATTACAATTACAAAAAAGGTGAATTAAAAACCATCCATGCGCATGATTTGATCCGAAATGAAAAATCTATTTTAGAACTGAAAAACCATCAATACGATAAACATAAAAATTTGATTTTTGTAGAATACCATGAAAATGGAAAATTGCTTTATACTTCAACTTGTGAAATGCAATACCATCACTAATCCTAATCTTGGTTTCAATAAAAATACTTATATTAGAATCTTAAATTTAATTACAAACCCATGTCATACGAAGAAAATGAAGTATTGAAACGTTTGCCGGAGCACCTGAAACAATTCATCAACAACCAGGATTACGAATCATATACGCCGATAGACCAAGCGGTTTGGCGATACGTGATGCGTAAAAATGTGGATTACCTCAAAAAAGTTGCCCACGGAAGCTATGTGGACGGATTGGACAAGACAGGGATTTCTACAGAATACATCCCCAGCATGTATGGCATGAACCGCATCCTGAAAGACATCGGCTGGGCTGCGGTAGCTGTGGACGGGTTCATTCCTCCCACCGCATTTATGGAGTTCCAAGCGTATAATGTATTGGTCATTGCGCAAGATATCCGCCAGATCCAGAATATAGAATATACCCCGGCACCGGATATCATCCACGAATCTGCAGGTCACGCGCCGATTATTGCAAATCCCGAATATGCAGAATACCTGAGACGGTTCGGGGAAATCGGGAGCAAAGCGATTTCTTCTTCTTTGGATTATGAAATGTATGAAGCCATTCGTCACTTATCCATCGTCAAGGAAGACCGTGACAGCGACCCCAAGGTAATTGAAAGAGCCAATGAACGTGTGCTGGATTTGCAAAACTCAATGACCGTATTGTCTGAAATGGCAAAAATCCGGAACCTGCATTGGTGGACGGTCGAATACGGTTTAATCGGGGATTTGGAGAACCCGAAGATTTATGGAGCAGGACTGCTTTCTTCCATTGGCGAAAGTAAATGGTGTATGGGAAATGAAGTTAAAAAATTGCCTTACGACATTTCAGCCGCGGAGGTTTCCTTCGACATAACCCAGCCGCAACCCCAGTTATTTGTTACGCCTGATTTTGCTTACCTCAATTTTGTCTTGGAGCAATTTGCCAATCAAATGGGATTGCGCCGCGGCGGAGCTGAAGGAATCGAACAACTCATCGAATCCAAAAATTTAGGAACCATTGAATACAATACGGGAATTCAGGTTTCTGGAATTTTTAAACGTTTGATTACCGATAGTCATGGAAATCCTGTTTATGTCCAAACTGAAGGGAAAACCGCACTTTCTTACCATGAAAAAGAATTAATCGGACACGGAACGAATTACCATTCAGAGGGATTCGGTTCACCCATCGGAAAACTGAAGAATATCAATATGGCGATTGAAAACATGTCGCCGAACGATTTGGAAGCTTATAAAATCAAAGAAGGCCAGATGACCCAACTTGAATTCGAGGGCGGCATTACTGTCGAAGGCGAAGTCATCACCGGGGCGCGGAACAGAAAAGGGAAAGTACTTTTGATTTCATTTAAAAACTGTACCGTTAAACATTATGATGAAATTCTCTTTCATCCGGACTGGGGCGTTTACGATATGGCAATCGGGAAATCCATCGTGGCGGCCTATGCAGGACCTGCCGACTACACTTCGTTTGACATGATTACCCATAAATTGGAATCCAAAGCAAAGAAAACCGAAATCCCGCCCAAAGTCCAGACTTTGAGAGATTTTTACCAAAAAGTCCGCTTTTTGAGGGAAAACAATTCCGCTACCGAAGCCGCTTTGAGAGAAATTTTTGGGCAAATTAAATCCGATTATCCGCAGGAATGGTTGCTTCCCGTTGAGGTATATGAATTGGCTTATTTGAATAAATACCAACTGCAAAATGAAATCCGTGAGTATTTAATTTCTTTGTCTAAAACCTTAACGGAAATAAGCCATTTAATCGAAGACGGCATTTTTCTTTCCGAAAATCCCGTTATAAATTCACCTGAGCCAGTTTCTTCGTCACCAAATCCGTAAGCAAACCGCCCAGCCAGGAGAAAAAGAAAAATACCGGCAGGATGGAAAGTTCGTACCAGGTCGGGTGTTCGGGCGTGAAGATAATGTCGGCCAAAGCACCGATGAAAAGGATGAATCCTACAAAAACGGCATAGGCTTTTTTGGCATTTTTGACAATAATGGCCGTCACCAAACCGCCTATCATCGCCCCGATTCCACAAGAAAACAAAAGCGCGGCAAAGAATTCGTTCCTTACCTCTTCGCTTCTTGCAGCGTGTTTAATCACACGGTTCCAATGCTCGTAAGGAAAATGGATATAATCATATTCAATCCAGTTTTTGTTCAGGGTAATGCCTAACATGATAAGGGCCAAAGCGACTGCCAGTCCTATAATGACCCCAAATGAATTTCGTAAAATGTCGACCATTTCTCTTAAAGATAAGCAATCATGGAGATTTCTACACGGACATCCCGGGGCAGCCTCGCCACTTCCACACATTCGCGGGCCGGATAATTTTTATCTGTAAAATAAGAAGCGTAAATTTCATTAACCACCGTAAAATCATTCAAGTCTTGAACGAAAATAGTGGCCTTCACTACATTTGAAAAGTTGACTCCGGCTTCTTCCAGAATGGCTTCCAGGTTTTTCATTACTTGGTGTGCCTGCTCCGCGGTTCCGCCTGCCACAACCTCGCCGTTTTCAGGGTTGACGGGAACTTGTCCCGAAACGTATAGAAAATTATTTATTGCAACCGCTTGACTGTACGGGCCGATTGCCTGAGGTGATTTTGAGGTATGGATTATTTTTTTCATGATAGGTCTAAAACTATTTTTCAAAATAAAACCCGCTGAAGGGTCGTCTGAAATCTTTTGCAAATATAAACAGAAGTTTTAAAAATTCGATTGGTTGATTAAGCTCGACGAACGGTCGTCGTATTTCACGGCATCCCTCAAAATATTGGCTTTGATTCCGATGAAGAAATTCCATGTTTTGTACTGACCGAACGGAACCCAAGAGAATGTCAGGTTGAAACTCCTTAAATCACGGCTGAAATTAAAAGTCGCCTGTGAAAACTTTTTAGCCACGAAGTCATAAGAAGTATTCCCCGTGATGCTCCAGTAAGGTGATGGGGAAATGGCCGCGTTAATCGCCAATACGGTTGTATTCGTGCCTTCACGGCTTTCATTCCGGAAATAATTGTGGTTCAGCGATAAACCCAGTTTCCAAGGAATCGTAAAATGCGCATAATCTTCCTCGTCGAAATAAAAATGCTCGTTGCGCACATTGCCTCGTTTCTTGTATTTTTTTGAATCGATTTCACCGCCCCCGAACGTCTTATTGTCGAAATTGTATCCGAAATTCACACCGTACGCGGTGAGCCGGAAACCGCCGATTTCATTAATCCGTTCACCGGTTTCCCGGCCTTCTTCGAACCGGATTTTATAAGGGTCAAAAGTTGCCCGGAATTGTAAATTGAACTGGCTGAAAAGGCGGGTCATCCCCGAAACGTTGATGGGTGCCAGTTTGAATTCATCCGCCGCCATATTGTAAGCGGAACTGATGTCGAGGTACTCGAATATTTTAATTTTCCGAAATCCGGTCGAATCGGATTTGGAACGGACTTTCATTTCCAAATTATTTCTTAAGCTGAAACTCAAGCCGGCATTTTGGTTGAGCCTGGGTGCTCCGTAAACGCTTCCGTCGAACCGCGAATAAACAATTTTCCGTCCGTCTGCGCCTCGGTAAGTGTCAAAATAGCCCCATTCTTCGGACATGAAGTTCGGGTTGTAATTTAATCCTACACTGGGTGATATCACATGGCGGATTCCTTTGATCAGTGCGTCTTCTTTAGGAGAGATATAAGTTCCGTAAATATTGGTGCTGATGGCGGTTCCCATATTGAATGTACGGTAAGAGTCAAAACCGTTTACGTCATGGTCGATTACGGTTTGCTCAAAAGGGTCATATTCTTTTTGAATGGTTTGAAGGTACCAAACCTCTTGATATCCGGCATTGAATGTGACAGGGAAATAATTGCCGAGCGTCACGCCGGTGTTGAGGTCGATGCGGTGTTTGGCCCCGTTCTGGGCTGCGTCCCACATCCGGTCCGTAAAAGCGTCTTCTTCGGTCGTGTTGATGTTGTTGACCACATTGAGGTTGTAACCCACGGCCAAATTGCTGAGCAATCCCTTTCGACTGCCTGCTTTTGGCGCGAACGGATAAATACGGCTCATGTTAAAAGTCATTTGCGGCAATACAAATTGCATGGTCGCCGATTGGGTAGAACTTAAATTATTGTTCTGGTGGTGAGAGGCCACAACTGAAAGTGAGAACGGTGAATTCGGAAAAGTCTTATTGATGGAAATCGACGATGATGTGGAATTGGTATAAACATCACCGTTGATGATATTGTTATTGTTGATACTTTGCCTGAAATATTGCGAACTCGTATAATTTACATTGGCCGTAAAAATCAGGTTGGGATTGGCTTTGGGATCTTGGGAATGGTTCCAGTTCAGGCGGTAGTTGGTTGCTTTGTTGTAATTGTCCAATCCTTTGATGCCGGTAATCCGGTTTTCGTAATCAAAACGGAACCCTCCATTGAACCGATACCTTTTTCGGTAAGCGGAATTGGCATGAATCCCCCAACTTCCCTTAGTGTAAATTTCTCCCGTAACCGATAAGTCCAAATAATCGCCGATAGGCAGGTAAAAGCCGCCGCCTTCCAAAAAGAAACCCACGTCGGTTCGCTCTCCAAAAGAAGGGATAATGATTCCCGCGCTTCGGTTTTCGCCCATCGGTAAATAGGCAAACGGCAACGTCAGCGGGGTCGGGACATCGTAAATCCGCATATTGATTGGGCCCGTAATCATGACTTTGTTTTTTTCGCTGTCGATGAATTTCGCACGGTTCGTCCGCAAAACATAATCCGGGTCGTCGGTTTTCCGTTCGATGAAATAAGTATCGGTGGTATAGTCCGCGCCACGGATGTACATGATGCTGTCATTGACTCTTTTGACGCGTTCTCCGACCAGAACGCCTTCACCTTCGTTGATTCGGACATTGTAGGCAACGCCGACTTTGGTTTTGAAATTGATTTTAAAACTGTGTTGTTCGTAGGACTTCCCGCCTTGTTTGAAGATGGTAGGTTCAACCATCATTCCCGTAGAATCGCGTTTTCCGTCTGCATAAACATCGCCGGTTTCCCAATTGATTTCCACGTAATCTGCCAATATTTCCATATCGGTATATTGTACAATGGCGTTCCTGAGCAGATAGCTCATTTTATTTTTCCATTCATGGATTTGGTCATCAGAATTGTATGCCAAAACATCTTCGAGGCGTTCTTCGCTCCGAATCGTATCAATTTTAATGGAATCTACTGCAATAACCACAGTATCATTCCCGTTTTGGTTAGGTTCAACTTGTGAAAAAGCCCTACTGTTGATAAGCAGTAGAAAAAATAATACAAATACGTATTTAAATACTCTTTTATACAAAGTATAAAACTTAATTTTGCGCTAAATTGGGTCAAAAGTAATCAAAAAATGTGGCTGTAGTATGAGATTAACAATGATTAACAAAGAAATATTTTTCAGTATATTCTTCCTATTCTTATCCATAGGAAATTCTTTCGCCCAACAGAAACAAGATTTTGTGATCGTAATCGATGCCGGACACGGCGGAAAAGACTCCGGTGCGAGGGGAGTGGTCGAAAACGAAAAGGACATCGTGTTGGATGTAGCTTTGAAAGTCGGAAAACTGATTGAAAATAAACACAAAGACGTAAAAGTTGTTTATACCCGCACCACCGATGTGTTTTTGGAGTTATACGAAAGAGCCGCAATCGCCAACCGACACCACGCAAATTTATTCGTTTCCATCCACTGTAATTCCGCTAAGAATAACACAGCATACGGTTCCGAAACCTTTGTGATGGGATTGCGCCGCATGCAGGAAAACATCGAAGTTTCCCAACGGGAAAACAATGTAATCCTATTGGAAGATGACCATGAACGTTACCAAAAGTTTGACCCCAACGACCCTGAAGCGGTGATTGCCTTCGAAATCATGCACGCAGCCTACAAAGACCAAAGCATCCGTTTTGCCCAATTGGTGGAAAACGAATTCGTGAAAACCGGCCGTTCCAGCCGGGGTGTCAAGCAAGGTATCTTTCACGTTTTACGCGAAAACGCATCCCCTTCGGTTCTGATCGAATTGGGTTTTATCAATAACCAAGACGAAGGTAATTACTTGGCGAGCAATCGGGGAAAAGAAGATATGGCCGCTGCCATCCTCAGGGCATTTGACGATTACAAAAGGGAATACGACCGGAAAAGCGGGAAAGTCCAAGATGAAAAAGAGGAAGTAAAACCCAAAGAGCCCGAAAAACCTATTCCCGGTAAAACGTTTAAAATCCAGTTCTTGGTGTCGAAAAATAAATATTCTGCAAGTGCGGCTCAACTGAAAGGATTGACAGGGGTTGAAGTCGTGCAAGTCGGAGAGAATTTCAAATATTATTATGGGAACACCAATTTGGCTTCAGAACGCGATGCACTATTGGAATTCGTCAAAAGGAAAGGTTTCAACGACGCCTTTGTAGCTGAATTCACCAACAACGAAAAATTACAGGGGAAACAAAATTACCGCGTCCAGTTTTTGACTTCCAATAAACGTTACCGCGATCGGGACGGGAAATTCGGAGGGCTCCAAAATGTGTTCCGCCTCAAAGACGGTAAACTTTACAAATACTTCTTCGGTTCCGGAAAAACCTATGATGAAGCTTATGAATTACTGCAAGAAGTCCAGAAAAAAGGTTTCAAAAATGCGTTTATCGTTACCTTTGATGGCGAAAAGATAATTCAGTAGCGGAAATTATACGTATTTTTGCCTAAAATTTTGATGTAGATGAGAATTTCCAAAGAAGTGAAAACCGGAGTTGTAGTGATTCTAACCTTGGTAGGGTTTTATTCACTTTACAATTTCCTGAAAGGAAAAAATTTATTCGCCGCCGGCAACACTTATTATGTAAAATACGACGATGTTAGTGGGCTGTCACCATCAAAACCCGTTTCAGTAAATGGTTTGAGAGTCGGAAGGGTTGATGAAATACAAATCAAGGACGGGCAAACCCCTATCTATTTTGTAGTCAAAATTTCATTGGAAAGAGACATAGATTTCTCCAAAAATACGGTGGCCGAAATTTATGAACCCGGCCTGATGTCAGGTCCGGAAATCAGGCTTTTGTTGGATTACGAAGGCCCGAGAGCCGAAAACGAAGACACGCTGCGTGCGCTGGTAAGGCCTTCCTTGACAACCATGTTTTCTAAAGAATTGGAACCCACCAAACGAAAATTGGATTCCTTACTGGTTTCGGTAAACTCTACCATGATGAGCGTCGATAAACTTCTGGACGAGGAAAACCGGCAGAGCATGAAAAATATTCTCAAAAATCTGGATGCGACTTTGATTTCATTCAACGGTACCGCTCAATCCCTGACCCGGACTTCAGAAAATGCCAATGCATTGATCATTGAAAACAAAGGACAGTTAAAAAATACATTGGCGTCTGCCGAACAATCTTTGGATAAGTTCGGGACCGTGGCGGATAAGTTCAATAATTTAGAATTGGAAAAAATTATAAAGAATTTTGAAGAAGCTTCGGTCAATCTGAACATGGTTCTTAATAAGATAAACAGCGGAGAAGGCACACTGGGAGCGATGATGAACGACAAACAGCTTTACGACAACCTTACCCAAACTTCCAAAACCTTGGATGAACTCTTGGCGGATCTCAAGGAAAACCCCAACAGATATGTACAATTTTCTATCTTTGGGAAAAAGCAGAAACCTGCAGAAGAAAAATAGTTTATGCAATACATAGACAACATCCTTTTCGCGATTTTACTGGTAGTGGCCATTTGGTTTTTCAGCAGAAATGTCGGGAAACTGCTGCGCAATATAAAGCTGGGTAAACCCCACAACCGAAATGACCGCCCCGCTGAACGTTGGGCAACCATGGCCAGAGTAGCATTGGGACAAGGAAAAATGGGTGTCCGACCCATTCCCGCGATTTTACACGGTTTTGTGTACATAGGTTTTTTACTGATCAACATAGAAGTCATTGAAATTCTTATTGACGGTGTTTTTGGAACACACCGTGTATTGGGTTTCTTGGGAGGTTTCTACAATGCGATGATTGGTTTCTTTGAAATTCTCGCTTTATTGACGCTGATTTCCTGTGTGATTTTTTTAATCAGAAGAAACATTGTAAAAGTCAGAAGATTCCTGAATCCGGAAATGAAAGGCTGGCCGTCGAAAGACGCAAATTATATTCTTTATATGGAAATCGCTTTCATGGTGGCATTGCTGACCATGAACGGCGCTGATTCGCTTCTTCAAAAAATGGGAAGTGAACACTATACGCAAATCGGTGGTTTTTTAATCAGCGGATTGCTCACAGAGCCTTTAATGAGCGGATTCAGTGAGTCCAATCTGATTTTGATTGAACGAATTGCGTGGTGGTTTCATATCATTGGAATTTTATTCTTTTTGAATTATTTGTATTATTCTAAACATTTGCACATCATCCTTGCTTTTCCAAATACGTACTTTTCTAAACTGAAACCCAAAGGAGAATTCAATAACTTGGAATCAGTCACCAACGAAGTGAAATTGATGATGGATCCCAATGCCGACCCGTTTGCCGCACCCGCAGAGGGAACTGGTCCCGCAGAACCCGAAACATTCGGTGCCAAAGATATTTTTGATTTGAATCAAATCCAATTACTGAACGCTTATACATGTACAGAATGCGGTCGATGTACAGCGGAATGCCCGGCAAACATCACCGGAAAAAAACTTTCTCCAAGAAAAATCATGATGGATACCCGTGACCGAATCGAAGATGTCAGCAAAGTCATCGATGAAAAAGGCAAATGGGAAGATGATGGAAAAACACTGGTTCACGATTACATCACCCCGGAGGAACTTTGGGCTTGTACCACTTGTAATGCTTGTACACAGGCTTGCCCAATCAATATAGACCCGCTATCAATCATCATGGATCTCAGAAGGTATCTGGTGATGGAACAATCCGCAGCACCACAAGAACTGAACCTGATGATGTCAAACGTAGAAAACAACAGCGCGCCTTGGCAGTTCAACCAACAAGACAGGCTAAATTGGGCGAATGATTAATTTTTAGTTAATTCAATTGAAAATGGAAGTAAAAACAATGGCGCAATATATGGCGGAAGGCAGACAACCCGAAGTTTTGTTCTGGGTAGGTTGCGCCGGAAGCTTTGATGACAGAGCAAAAAAAATAACGAGGGCTTTTGTGAAAATCCTCAATAAAACCGGGATTGAATTCGCCGTTCTCGGAACCGAAGAGGGCTGCACCGGAGACCCGGCCAAACGCGCCGGGAACGAATTCGTTTTTCAGATGCAGGCGATGATGAACATCGAAGTCCTGAACGCTTATGAAGTGAAAAACATCGTCACGGCTTGCCCGCATTGTTTCAATACGTTGAAAAATGAATACCCGAATTTAGGCGGAAACTATGAAGTTTTGCACCATTCGCAATTTTTACAAAAACTCATCAACGAAGGGAAATTAACCATCGAAGGAAACGAGGTGTTCAAAGGAAAAAGAATCACTTTCCACGA
>JAEZDQ010000068.1 GCA_023433225.1 Bacteroidota bacterium
GTGCGGGTGTAGGTAAAACCGTATTGATTCAGGAGTTGATTAACAATATTGCAAAAGGCCACGGAGGTTTGTCCGTATTTGCCGGAGTAGGTGAAAGAACCCGGGAAGGAAACGATTTGCTTCGTGAGATGTTGGAAGCAGGCATCATCAAATACGGTGATGAATTTATGCATTCCATGGAAGAAGGCGGATGGGACTTGTCTAAAGTTGACAAAGAATTAATGAAAGAATCCAAAGCTGCATTTGTTTTCGGACAGATGAATGAGCCTCCGGGAGCACGTGCACGTGTTGCCTTGTCAGGATTGACTTTGGCTGAATACTACCGTGACGGTGACGGTTCAGGCCAAGGTCGTGACGTACTTTTCTTCATCGATAACATCTTCCGTTTTACCCAAGCAGGTTCTGAGGTTTCGGCACTTTTAGGACGTATGCCTTCTGCGGTAGGTTACCAACCTACTTTGGCGACGGAAATGGGTTCCATGCAAGAAAGGATTACTTCTACCAAAAAAGGTTCGATTACTTCAGTTCAGGCAGTTTATGTACCTGCGGATGACTTGACAGACCCGGCACCGGCAACAACTTTTGCTCACTTGGATGCAACTACGGTATTGGACAGAAAGATTGCTTCCTTGGGTATTTACCCTGCGGTAAACCCGTTGGAATCAACTTCAAGAATCCTGACACCGGAAATTGTAGGTGAAGAACACTACCGTTGTGCACAACGAGTGAAAGAGATTTTACAAAGATACAAAGCACTTCAGGATATCATTGCGATTCTTGGGATGGAAGAACTTTCGGAAGAAGATAAAATGGTGGTTTACCGGGCGAGAAAGGTTCAACGTTTCCTTTCTCAACCATTCCACGTAGCCGAGCAATTTACCGGTAACCCGGGCGTTTTGGTTGACATCAAAGATACTATCAAAGGGTTCAATATGATTATGGACGGTGAAGTAGATCAATATCCGGAAGCCGCATTCAACCTGAAAGGAACCATCGAAGACGTAATCGAAGCAGGTGAAAAAATGTTGGCTGAAGTTAATGCGTAATTAGTAGCAAGAATTCTTGATACTTAACACCAGAATCTTGATCCAAAAATTAAAAAAATGAAATTAAACATCATAACCCCCCAACACGTCATTTTTGACGGTGAAGTCGATTCGGTGACGGTTCCGGGAAAAGACGGCGAATTCCAGCTGTTGAATAACCACGCTGCAATTGTTTCCTCATTGGATAAAGGAACGGTAAAAATAAAACTGCACTCCAAATCCACCGTAGATTTTGACAACGTTTCAGGGAAATTGACTCAATCGCCTGCAAATGAATTCGTGTATTTGTTCGATGTGAATGGTGGTGTGGTGGAAATGAGCAATAATGTGGTGACGATTTTGGCGAGTTAATCGTGATCAATCAAATAAAAATAAAAAATCCCGGAATTTAAGTCCCGGGATTTTTTTATAAGTAATTTTTCAAATCAATTAATTTTTCGACCACCGGAACCTCTTCAATCCAAAGGTGGTTTTCATTCAGTGGATTGAAGAAAATCGCTTTCATCCCAAACCTTGATGCGCCCACCATATCGGCAATCCAGTCATCGCCGATGTAAAGAGAATTTTCCTTTTCTACGCCGGCATTATTTAATGCTGTTTGAAAAGCAATCGGATCCGGTTTGGGGACACCGGCACTTTCCGCCGTCGTGATGGTTTTTACATAATTCCTGATGATGCTGTTTTCAATTTTGCGATGGGTAACTTCCTCAAAACCATTTGTTAGAATGTGAATTGAATATTTGTATTGTAAATATTCGAGTAATTCCTCCGCTCCTTCCACAAGATAATTGGACTGCGTTACCTCATTTACGAAACGTTCCTCAAAATCCATTGCAAAATCAGGATTTGGGATTCCCATATTTCTAAATGCTTCCGGAAAACGGCGGTCCCTTAATTCTTCTTTGGTTACTTTTTGATCGCGTAAATCAGCCCAAAGCGATTCATTGCTTTCGTAATAAAACGGATAAAATTCATTGAAACTAAAAGCATATTTTTCCTGAATTTGAAATTCCTCAAAAAGTTTTGCCAAAATAATTTTTGCGTTTCGCCTGTAATCCCAAAGAGTATTGTCCAAATCGAAAAAGATGTGCCTGATGTTTTCCATAAGTTGCAAAAGTATAAAGTTTCAATGGGATAGTTCAAGGTTCAAAGCTTAATTATTAGTAGTTTTGTTAGACAATCTGCCAAGCTTGAAAATGAACACCCAACAGTTCCGAACCAAAAACTTCAAAGGCGTACTTTCTTTGCTGGCCGGAAATTCCATTGCCAAAATTATCATGAGCGTCGGCGGCTTAGTCCTGGCCAATTTTTACGGGCCGGAAAGCTACGGCGTTTATAATGTTTTCCTGAGTTACGTGATGATTCTTCCGGTATTGGCTTCTTTCCGTTTGGAAAATATCATGATTCTCCAAAAAGGAAGTACCGAAATCCGAAACCTTTTCAGTTGGGTCATTTGGATTTCATTGGCAGCTACGGCTTTGCTCATCGGTATCCTGTGTATACTGAAAAGCATGGGTTTGCTTAGGATTGACCTGACTGTTTTCATCCTCTTGCTTTGTGGCGCGGGTGCGGTGTTGACAGCTTGGAACAGTACCCAAAATGCACTTTTTACAAAGTTCCAACTATTCAAACAAATGTCCGTCGCTTTTGTGGTTGCCTCGGTTTTTTCGGTTGCTTCCCAAGCTTTATTTTATTGGTTGAAATTAGAAAATGGTTTGATTTACGGATGGTTGGTGGGTCTTGCTGCATCTTTTATATACAATGCGCGCGTATCCAAAAATCGGTTGGTAAAGCCTGATTTTACACTTTTTAAACAAAGCCTGAAAGCACATTTTCCGGTGGTGAAATACACCTACCCTTCCGATTCTATTAATGCTTTGGCGAATAATATTCTGCCGATTTTGGTCATTATTTATTTTACAAAAACCGAAGTAGGGCTCTATGCCATGGCGTTTAAGGTGTTGTCAACTCCTTTGGTTTTGCTTTCCGGTTCGGTTTCGCGGGTTTACTTTCAGAAGGCAGTGACCCTTTATGACCATGATAAAAAGGCACTCCATAAATTGACCCAACGCGTGGTTTATTCCAATGTAGGATTGATTCTCCTGTTCATTCTGTTTATGAACTCCATCGGCGTTTACCTGCTTGATTTGTTTTTGAAAGACAGTTGGGAAGGCCTGAGCCGGTATATTCTATTGCTTTCATTTTGGATTTTGGCACGAAGTGCTTTAACGCCCATTATTTCCATTTTGATGGTCATCAAAAAAAACCATTATTCGCTGGCTTTCAATATTTATTTGTTGTTGGTCAACTTCATTGCGATTTATTTCGGGGTAGTACAAGGTGATTTTGCCAAATGTGTTCTGGTTTTTTCGTTGCTTTCAGGAATGGGTTATTGGGTGGTAACTGTTTTGGTATTCTTACATTTGAACCGCATTAAAAAGAAAAATGAAGCCTAAACATATACTTTTTTTGAGTTCCTGGTATCCTTCACGGTTAAGGCCTTTTGCGGGAGATTTCGTGCAGCGGCATGCCTGGGCTGCTTCACGTTTGAATCAAATTTCTGTTTTACATGCCGCCAAACAGGAAAATTTGGGACAGGTTTACGAAGTTGATGTAAAAGAAGGAATTATCAAAGAAGTGGTTGTTTATTACAAACATTCTTGGTTTCGTCCCTTGAATTATCTCAGGCGTCTGATTGCTTTAAAAAAAGGATTGAAACAAATCGAAGATTTTCACCTTGTGCATCTTAATGTGACTTATCCGGCGGGTATATTTGCACTTTATCTGAAATTTTTTAAACATAAAAAATATGTGATAACGGAGCACTGGACAGGGTTCCGGGAAGATTTATTCCGTCAATTCCCGGCTCTGGAAAGGTGGGTAATTAAACTCATTTTGAAAAATTCAGAAAGGCTGCTTCCTGTTTCCCATCATTTAGGGAAAAGTATGCAAAGCGTTTCCGGGAATAAATCCTTCGAAGTCATTCCGAATGTGATTGACACGGATTTGTTTGTGCCTGATTTGAATTTATACGAAAAGAAGATATGTCGTTTTTTACATCTGTCCAACCTCAAATCCGATCATAAAAACATTTTGGGAATGTTGAATGTTGCCAAACGTTTGGCCGATGAACAATTCCAATTTGAATTCCACATAGGCGGAAACGGTTCTTTGAAGGAGATTGAAAAGTTTATAGCGGACAACCATTTAGAATTGCAGATTCAAGTATTCGGGACTTTACAATACAATGAAGTTCCTGCCAAGATGAACGCTTACGATTGTTTTGTGCTTTTCAGTAATTACGAGAACCAGCCCTGTGTACAAACGGAATCCTATTCCTGTGGCGTTCCTTTTATCGGGAGCGATGTCGGTGGAATTCCTGAGTTTTTGCCGGAAGGATTTGGAATAATCGTTCGCAAAGGAAATGAAGATGACTTATATGAAGCAATGAAGGAAGTGATTAACGGAAAAAAATTCGCTTCCAAAGAGGCCATGCACCAATATGCCCGGAATCATTTTTCTTATGAAACCATTGCCCGAAGATTTGACGAAGTTTATAAACAGGTTTTAAATGAAAGTTGATTTTCAGATAGTCTTTGACCGTGATAAAAATGTGGAGGTTTTTCTGAAAAAAGAAAATGCACGTCCGCATGATTTTATCTTTTATGAAGATGATGAATTTCAGTTGTTTATAAAAGGGATTGTTCTCAATGAAAAAGATCTGGTGAATCAATATGGTGTTTCAAATCAGATTTTCAAAACGATTTATGAGCAAAGAGGTATCCGATTTTCCGATTCATTGACAGGTGAATTTTGTGGATTCGTTTGGGACAAAAAGCAACAGCAAATTTTGGCCTTTACCAATTTGATTGCTTCTCAACGTGTATTTTATTATCAGAATCAGGGAAATACAGTAATCGGAACTAATCTTTTTGACTTAAAAAAATATTTGGACGAAAGCCAGTTGCCGTATACTGAAG
>JAEZDQ010000111.1 GCA_023433225.1 Bacteroidota bacterium
GTGTCGAAGGCGACCGAAGCGGGGTCGGAACCCATGGCTTGTTTCACAATCGGTACGCCGACCCTTTCGGACAAGATGACCAATTGGTCAACGGCCGCGGCACGGAAGGTATCGGCCGCCCCCAAAACGACTTTTTTGCCGTTTGCTTTGAATTGGTGTGCGAGTTTGCCAATGGTGGTGGTTTTGCCCACGCCGTTCACCCCGACGACCATGATGACATATGGTTCGTTTTGTACAGGGACTTCAAATCCGCCGGATGATTGGGAATTGTTTTCGGAAAGCAGCGCAGCGATTTCTTCGCGCAGGATTTTGTTGAGTTCGTCCGTCCCCACGTATTTGTCACGGGCGACGCGTTCTTCAATTCTTTTAATGATTTTCAAGGTGGTTTCTACGCCGACATCCGAAGTGATGAGCACTTCTTCCAAATTGTCCAACACATCGTCATCAACTTTGGATTTCCCTGCGACCGAACGGCTGAGCTTATCAAAAAAAGATTGTTTTGACTTCTGCAAGCCTTCATCCAGTTTTTCCTTACTCTCTTTGCCTAATATTTTTTTGAACCAACTCACTGCTGAAAATTTAGTTACAAAAATAAGCTATTTTCTCGGTTTGCTTAAGTGAAACAACCAGGATTCATGGGTCAGGCCGAATTTTTCCCGTTCGGAATCATTGAAATAAGTTTGTGCGTTCACAGATTTCACTTCAAATTCTGCCTTTTCAAAGCGTTCGCTAATGTCGGTTCCATAATAACGGACATGGTCCCACTGTCCGAAATGCTTTTTTCGCTCTTTGGGTGAGGTAATGGATTTGTTTTCATAAGTCGGCCGATTCCCCGGTAAAATCGGGACTGTGACGATGGCATTGCCACCGGTTTTCAGGATTTTAAATAGATTTTCAATGGCGGTTGCATCGTCTGGGATGTGTTCCAAAACATGGTTGCAAATGATGAAGTCGTACTTTTCCGTTTCTAAATTCTGATTCAATAAATCAAAATTCCGGGTGAGTGATTGGTAATCGTAACCCGGTTCGAACTTGTCGACCGGGAAATAGAGGATGTTTTCTCTGCTTTTGAGTTTTTCATAAAAGCAATGTTCAGGCGAAATGTGGAGTAAAACAATTGGATTTTGCGTAAACAAAGGCGTTTCTGATTTTAAATAATGCCAAATGAAACGGTGCCTTTCGCGCGCACCGGAATCCGGTGATTGTACCAAACCGCCGGATTTTATGAAAGTCCGGAATTTTCGTTCACTGATGGGGCAATAGTGTTTTTTATGGATTTTTAAGCCGATGAGGCTTTGCAGTTGGTAGAGCGAAATCCGCCTCAAATCCCGGAGCCAAATCCTGAATCCTTGGGGCGTACATTTTTTAAATACCAATAAAATGGGATTCATGGGATTGATTCGTTCGAATCAAATCTAATAAAAAAAGCCGCAAAATGCGGCTCTTGAATTTTTTATCCGAAAGGATTATTTCAGCATATCGTTTACCGAATCGGCTGTTACGACTCTTTCTTCAAAATAGTAAGCACCTGTTTTTGGCGACTTCACCATTTTGATAACCTTCGTCATTTTTTTGGATGCACCTGTTTGTAAGGTGGCTACGGTCTTCTTTGCCATGGTTTACTATTTTATTTGATTTCTTTGTGAACGGTATATTTCTTCAAAACCGGATTGAATTTTTTCAATTCGATTCGGTCAGGAGTATTTTTCTTGTTTTTGGTCGTGATATAGCGGGACATTCCCGGCATACCGCTTTCTTTGTGCTCGGTACATTCCAAAATTACCTGTACTCTGTTGCCTTTTTTAGCCATGATTAATTATAATTAAGCGATTAATCCGTTTTTACGTCCGCGTTTTACGGCTTCTTCCACGCCGATTTTGTTGATGGTTTTCAAGCCATGGGCAGAAACCCTAAGCGTAATCCACTCACCGGTTTCAGGCATGAAAAATTTCTTCTTAAACAAATTCACTTCAAAAGTGCGTTTGGATTTATTGTTGGCGTGGGAAACATTGTTCCCAACCATTCTCTTCTTCCCTGTGATTTGACAAATTTTAGACATTTGTTCGTGATTTTTTTCGGACTGCAAAGATAGGAATTAAAATTTCAGAAAAACAATAGTTCTTGGGTTAAATTTTATTTTTCTTTTTCATCCGGCTCAAAATAATAGAGGCAATGGTATAACCGAGTAAAATCCCGCTCAAAAGCAAGCCAATTCGGGCTAAGTAATCACCGTGTCGGGTGTAGAAGGTCAGTTCCTCATTCAAATTTACTTTGCCCACCAACGCACCGCGTGACTCATAAGGAAGGGCAGAAACGATGTCGCCCCGTTGGTTGATGAAAGCCGAAACACCCGAATTGGCCGCACGGACAATCCCTCTTCTTGTTTCGATGGCGCGAAGGTTCCCGAATTCCAGCAATTCCCGGTGTCCGTCCGTATTGCCCCACCAGGAATCATTGGTCATGATGAACAAAACGTTAGCACCGTTTTTCACATAGCCCCCTGTATATTCCCCATAAACCGATTCGTAGCAAATGATGGGCGCGATAACTGCGTTGTTAAAAGAATTCCTAAAAACGGAACGGTTTGCTTGGGTGAGGTGTGTGCGGACAGTCCCGCCGAAATTCAGCATAATATCGCCCAATAGCGGCTTCAGGGTTTTCATATAGGGAAAATGCTCTACGCCCACCACCAACTTGGATTTGTGGTAATATTGGATGGAATCCTTTTGGTTCAATTGGATGGCGGAATTCGTTACATCCACCCAAGTATCGGAATTCCCGAACTTCGTAGCAGTAGGGG
>JAEZDQ010000166.1 GCA_023433225.1 Bacteroidota bacterium
GGCTTGTAGTGCTCGTTTTTGATGTTGTCAAAAGGTGCAGATTCAAATGGTGTATTGAAATGATTTAAAAGAGGGTTGTGCATTTTTTCTAATTAAAGGACAAATTTAGCAAAGGCAAACAGAAAAACCTCACCGGGTTATCAACCGGCGAGGCCATTGAATAAAGGAATATTCATTTAGCGTTTGTTAAAACGGCTTGGTTTTTTGTTTGAAGTCTTGGGTTCAACGTTTCCTTTGAACCTTCGTTGGGGTCTGGGTTGTTTTTGTTTCGGGGGTGACAATTCAAAGTTCTCCATCGGATAAGGATTCTGCTCGGCTTGCGGGATCTTCATGCCGATTACCTTTTCAATATCGCGTATATAGGCTTTTTCGTCAATGTCACAAAGGGTGATGGCCACGCCTTCCGTGCCTGCGCGGCCACCTCGGCCGATTCGGTGAACATAGGTTTCCGGAATATTGGGAACTTCAAAATTCACGACATATTTCAACAGGTCAATATCGATTCCACGCGCGGCAATATCAGTTGCGACCAGCATTTGAATCTTTTTGTTTTTGAAATTATTCAAAGCATTTTGACGTGCGTTTTGAGATTTGTTCCCATGAATCGCGGCGGCTGAAATCCCTAATTTGGTCAAAGCTTTAACCAATTTGTCGGCACCATGTTTGGTACGTGTAAAAACCAATACACTTTCCCGGATTTGGTTTTTGGTTAAATCATGTAAAAGTTTGATTTTATTGTCTTTGTCCACATAATACAGTGTTTGTTGCACGGTTTCCGCCGTCGTGGACTCTGGTGTTACTTCCACTTTGACCGGTTGGTGTAAAATGGTGTTGGCCAGTTCCTGAATCGGTTTGGGCATGGTTGCCGAAAAGAACAGGTTTTGCCTTTTGGGCGGGAGGATTTTCAGTAATTTCTTGATGTCATGGATAAAACCCATGTCCAGCATCCGGTCTGCTTCGTCCAGTACAAAGATTTCAATGTCCTTTAAACTGATGATTTTTTGCTGAACCAAGTCAAGTAAGCGGCCGGGAGTCGCCACCAGAATATCGACACCGTTCCTCAACCTTCCGACTTGCGGGTTTTGATTGACCCCACCGAAGATGACGGCATGTTTGAGCGGCAAATGCTTCCCGTAATCCGCAAAGCTTTCCTCGATTTGAATGGCCAATTCCCGTGTCGGGGTAACGACTAAGACTTTGATGTTTTTATGTGGTGCCGATTTCGAACCGGTCAACAATTGCAATATCGGAAGGGCAAAAGCAGCCGTCTTCCCCGTGCCCGTTTGGGCGCACCCCAAAATGTCGCGACCTGCCAAAACCGGTGGAATGGCTTGCTGTTGAATGGGCGTGGGCGTTTCATAGCCGGATTCGTCTATGGCTTTTTGAATAGGGGCGATTAAATTTAAATCTTTAAAATTTCTTATCATTTGTATTTGTTTAATGAGCGGACAAGCAATCTCATCAGACTGACATCCGGGGTTTATAGTTAAATGGGCCGTGGAAGCAAAACCTTTTACATTAATTAGCGTCTTTTTTGATGAAGAGCAGCCCTGCTGATGAAGTGTCCGATAAGGTGAGGTTATCCCAAAGGTTTTGCAGCTGCAATGTTACGATAAAAATTGGTACCATGCAGATAAAATCTCTAATAGATGAAGGTTGGTGGCTAAGATATTCCCCACTGATTTTCAAATCTTCAGATTATATGTTATCTTTACCCAAACTTTTGCAGAAGATGATGGACGCCGTTAAACTTAAGAATTATGAAATTGTAAAACAGGTTTTTACAGAATTTTTAGAACAGCAGGGACACCGCAAAACCCCTGAACGTTATGCAATACTGGAAGAGATTTATTCCACCGACGAGCATTTCGACATTGACCGCTTGTACATCATGATGAAAGACAAAAAATACCGTGTAAGCCGTGCTACCCTTTACAATACCATTGAACTTTTAATGGCGGCAAAACTGGTTCGCAAACACCAATTCGGTGAACAACAAGCCCACTACGAAAAATCCTATTTTGCCCGTCAACACGACCACATCATCCTTTCAGATACCGGTGAAGTCATTGAATTTTGCGACCCGAGGATTCAAACCATCAAATCCACCATCGAAGAAGTTTTCGGCATCAAGATTGACAGGCATTCCCTCTATTTTTACGGTAGAAGAAATTAATTAGATGAAGTTTCTGCAAATTCTATGTTTTCTCTTAATGGGCAATTGGTTGTTGGGTCAAAACCCGCCAAACCCACCTATTAAAAAAATAAAACATTTGCATTCCGACGTCATGAAACGGACTCCCCTGAAGTTCGAAGGAAACCATTTTGCTTACGGGAATGTGATTTTTGAACACGATGGAACCAAACTCTACAGCGATTCCGCTGTTTATTACCAAGACACCAACTTCTTCCGTGCCTGGTCAAGGGTGCGCATCATCAACGACACCGTCTCCATGGCTTCCGACAGTTTGGAATACGATGGCAATACAAGGGTAGCCAAAGGTTTTGACAATGTACATTTAAAAGACACCAAATCCGATTTGTATGCGGATTATGTAGAATACAACCGCCTGACCGATGTGGCGGTGGCCTCCGGGAATGTAGTAATGATTGACCCCAACCAAAGGATTGAAACGCCCCACATGGTCTATGACCGCAAAACCGGAATTGCCCGAACCGATGCCGGAGCCATCATCCGCGGGAATGACGGAACCGTGACCCATACCCAAACCTTGGTGTACAACGCCAATTCAAAAGAGATTAGTTTTGACCGGAATGTCACCATTGAAACACCGGATTACCGAATCGTTTCCGATAGGATGATTATGAACCAAGCGACGGATGTGACAGAATTCTTGGGTTACAGCCGCGTCTCAGATCGGAAAGACCCGACCAATTACATATTGATGCCCAACGGCGGAGGGATATTTAACAAGCGTACCGGAGAAGCCTTCCTGAAAAAACGCTCCACGGTTTATCGGCAGGGGAAGGAATTACATGGAGATGAAATGTATTTCAACGATAAAACCGGTTACGGGTGGGCCAAAGGAGATGTATTGATCGACGATCCGGAAGAGAAGCGATTCATTCGGGGTGAATGGGGCGAAGCCTTCCGTGAACTGGATTCTGCTTACGTGACCGGAAATGCCTATGCGGTCAAAGCCTTTTCGGTAGATTCATTGTATTTCCATGCCGATACAATCATGGCGGTTCAACGAAAAGATTCCACCAAACTGATTAGGGGATACTTCAACGCACGGTTTTACAAAAGCAACGCGAACGGAAAAGCAGATTCCATCGCTTATAACGAAACTTTAGGCATCATGAAGTTTTTCCGTGACCCCATCATGTGGTCCGGCGGACAGCAAATCACGGGAGATACCATCTATGCCTACAACAATGTCATCAAGGAAGTCATGGATTCCGTCAGGGTTTGGAACAATGCTTTCGCCATAGCACAAGTGGATTCGCTATCCGATAAAGATTTTAACCAAGTGAAAGGCAAGTTCATGATGGGACTCTTTCTGGACAATAAACTCGATTGGATTGAAGTCCATGAAAATGCGCAATCCGTTACATTTGTCGATGAAGAAGAAGACCCCGAAAACAACAAACCCAAAGAACGCATCGGCATCAACCTCTCGGACTGTGGAATCATCGAAGCCGACATCAACGGCAGCGATGTCGAAGTGCTTTCTTGCCGCATCCAGGCCACTTCCAAGCTATATCCGGAATCGAAACTCCCCGATAAATCCCGTTATTTGAAAGACTTCAAATGGCGCGGCGATGAACAGCTCAAACGCTGGCAAGACATCTTTGATGATCCGCCCGCTCATTTGGAACTGCAACCGGATGAATCGGTCATAGAACCCAATCTGCCCGATGAATCAAATAAAATTGATGAATAATCCGTTTAGATTTTTAAATTTACACTTGTGAAACATTGGATGACCCCTTTAGAAAACTTGAATATGAAAAAACTGAATTACATACTGCTCCCGGTTCTCTTTCTGATGACGAGCTGTTATATCTATAAACCCTATTCAGCAACAGAAGAAATAGAAGCACCCGCTCGTTCAGAGAACCCCGCCACCCGGTCCAAATCATTGAGAGGCGACGATAAGGAAGTAAGCAATACCTCCATGAGACAGAAAAATGAAAAAGAGGCCCACAAAGGGATGACACCCGAAGAGGAGACCCTATTGAAACAAAAAGAACTGGAAAAACAGTCCGAAGAGCAAGCCCAGATTGAAAAGCAAAAAGAAGAAAAGCAAGAAACCAACTCATTTACTTCCGCGGACGGAACTGTGAAGAATACAACGGTCACCGACAAAGGTAAACCCAAAACCACGCCCGCCAGAGAATCCGGCGAAGTGGATCTCAAATCAAAACTCAAACCCAATCGTTTCTATAAAGTGACGGTTTTCGACAAAAAATATAAAATCCAAGTCGATAAATGGGAGGGAGACACATTGGTTTCCCACAAAATCCGCAAACCCGAGAAACAATACAAATTCCACCTGAATGACATCGATGAAGAAGCCTTGTTGGAAAGAAGGTTTTCCAAGCCTTTTTCCGATTTATTGACGGTAGGTGCCTATGCAGTCGGCGGTGCTGCGGTTTTATTGTTGGTCTTATAAAATGAATCCCGGCCGTCTCCAGAAAGATTTCTTCCGGTTCCAGGCCCAGACCACGCAGTTTGCTTCGGGGTTTGAGGTGGACTACGCCCGGGGGACCTACATCTACGGCAAAAACGGGAAAGCCTATCTGGACTTTGCCGCCGGCGTATCCGTCAACACATTGGGGCATTCCCATCCCAAGGTCATTCAAGCCATCACCGAACAAGCGAGCCGCCATTTACACGTCATGGTCTATGGTGAATACGCACAGGAACAACCCGTGATGCTTTGCAAACGGCTGGCCGAAGCCCTCCCGGAACCTTTGGACACCACCTATCTGGTCAATTCGGGAACCGAGGCCATTGAAGCGGCTATGAAACTGGCTAAACGCTACACCGGCCGCGAAGAAATCATTGCCTGTCACGATGCCTACCACGGCAACACCCATGGATCGCTAAGTTTGGCGGGGAGGGAAGAGAAAAAGCGTCCTTTTCGACCGCTATTGCCGATGGTTGGATTCATCCGGTTCAATTCAGAAGAAGATTTAAATAAAATTACTCCCAAAACGGCGGCTGTCATTGTTGAAACCATTCAGGGCGCATCCGGGTTCAAATTACCACAGGATGATTACCTCAAAAAACTGAAGAACCGTTGCGCAGAAACCGGTGCTTTATTGGTATTGGATGAAATCCAGCCGGGTTTCGGGCGTACCGGGAAGCTCTTTGCGTTTGAGCATTATGAAATAGTGCCTGACATTCTGGTCATGGGTAAAGGAATGGCGAGCGGAATGCCCATCGGTGCATTTACGGCGAGTGCATCCATCATGGGTTCGTTGTCACATAACCCCAATTTAGGGCACATCACTACTTTTGGCGGCAACCCCGTGGTGGCCGCGGCGGCATTGGCGACGCTGGACGAGCTCCTCGAATCTGATTTGATGGGAGAAATTGACCGGAAAGAACAGCTTTTCCGTGAATTATTAATCCACCCGAAAATAAAAAGCATCGCCGGGCGCGGGTTGATGCTGGCACCCGAACTGGAATCGCCGGAATATGCCCTAAAGGTTGCTGCCAAGTGCATGGACAAAGGCCTGATCCTTTTCTGGCTCATGTACAGCATCCAACATTTGCGGATCACGCCGCCGTTGACGATTTCAGAATCGGAAATCCGGGAAGGATGTGAAATCATTTTAAGCGTACTGAACGAAATTTAAATTCAAATCAAAGCATGTTATGGAAACATTGTCCCAACGAATAGACCAGAACATAGCCCGGGTAGCGGATTTCCCGCAGCCCGGCATTCAATACAAAGACATCACCACCCTGTTCCAAAATCCTGCGCTCTGCGCGGAAATCACGGAGGCGTTCGCAGCCTATAGCCGGGGTAAAGTAGATGTGGTCTGCGGCATTGAGAGCCGCGGATTCCTGTTCGGGATTCAAATTGCCCAAAAACTAAACATTCCTTTTGTATTAATCAGAAAGCAGGGAAAACTCCCGCCGCCCACCATCGCCCAGTCCTATGATTTGGAATACGGCCGGGCGACCATTGAAGTCCAGCCGCAATACATCACCAAAGGAAACCGCGTCCTGGTTCATGACGATGTGCTGGCAACCGGCGGAACCGCCGAAGCGACCGCCCTGCTGTTGGAGAAATGCGGCGCAACCGTCGCCCAGTTCAGCTTCATTGCCGAACTGGAGTTCCTGAACGGTAGAAATAAACTGATGAACTTTACCCAAGAGATACAAAGTTTGGTGAGGTATTGATCAAAATTATTTTGCTAAATTTAATTCTTCAGCTAATAATTTGTTCGTTGTTACTGTATCATAATCTTCAGTAAGAACATTTCTTAAACTGTCAATTCTTCTCCAAGCTCTATTATTAATGCCTTCCGAAATTTTTGTGTGCATCTCTTGAGTCCACACTTTGGTGTTATTTATCTTTAATTCTTTTTTCTTTTTCAATGCTTCAATTTGAAAAATAGTTAATGCAGAATTGGCTAAGTGCAAATTCTTAATCAATAATTCAATCTCGATATTTTTTGGAATAGAACTTTTCTTTTTATTTAAATAAGTTTTGAATTCAAAATTAGATGAACCTTTGTCTATCTTAGTTGCTCCACCGATATCAAAAAAGAAGTCTGAACCTTCCATTGAAAAATGTTCTTTTCTTATTTTATGTGTTTCACCATAAAAATAATAGTTATTGGAATTTTTAATACTATCATAGGTTTTTATGTCTATCGTTATTTGTGCAAGAACAGATTAAGAGCAAAGAAATAAGAATTTGAATTTTTCTCATCAATTAACTAATAAATTTCTTGAACGTCTTCCGCCTTTTATGGAGCACCGGATGGTAGTCTTTCCAAAGTGCCTGAACGCTTTGGTTGTCCTCCAGTTCGGGATTGGTTTCCAAAAACTTGATGTTGTGCTTGCGGAAGGTATGGTACATTTCCCTGAAAATGATGGCGGTGACGCCTTTTCGCTGGTATTTGGGGTGGACACCGATCAGCACGAACTCTACCGTATCGTTTTTTCTTTGTGCCTTCAGCAAATGGTACCAACCGAACGGAAAGAACCTCCCTTTGGCTTTTTGCAGGGCCTTGGCGTAGGAAGGCATGGTGATGGCAAAGGCGCACAATTCCCCGTCGCCGTCTTGGATGAAGTTGATGAAATCCGGGTTGAGGATGGTGGCGTATTTCTTGGCATAGAAGGCTTTCTGTTCCTCTGAAATCGGTACAAAGGTTTCGAGTTCTTTGTAGGATTCTTCCAGCAAGTCAAATACGGGTTTGATGTAGGGCTGCATTTCTTTTGCGTTCCTGAAATGCAATAGTTTCAAATTGTATCGTTCCTGAACCAGATTGGCAAACTGATAGACCTTATCTGAAATGGTTACAGGTGCTGGGATGAGGGTTTCTACCCATTCTTTTTCCTTTTCAAAACCCAATTGTTCCAGATGTTGGGGGTAATATTCATAATTATAGGTGCCGATGGCGGTGGCGAGTTTGTCGAACCCGAAGGTGAGCATCCCGGCTTTCTCCAGATTGGACGCGCCCATGGGCCATACCATAAATTCCAGGCCGTTTTCTTTGGCAATCTCTTCGACTTTTGCAAAAAGCGCTTTGGTGACAGCTAAGTCATCAATCACATCGAACCATCCGAATCGGATTTTTTTCACCTTCAGTTCATTGACTTCAATATGGTTGATGATGGCGGCAATCCTACCCACGATCTTCCCGTCTTTATAAGCCAAGAAATAACGGGCTTTGGCGAATTTGAAGGCCGGGTTTTTGGTGACATCCAAGCTTTTCACCTCTTCGCTGATGAGTGGCGGCACGAAGTAAGGATTGTCTTTATAGAGTTCCAACTGGAATTGTACAAATTCCTTGAGTTCTCTTTTGGTTTGGATTTCTTTGAGATGGATTTTCATATAGGTCGGCAAATATAAGGATTCTACGGATTCAGTTTAAATCCTTTATCCAAATATAATTCCGTCCCGAACGGCTCCAAGGATTTCGCGTTTTTAAACAATTGGTGAGGGGTGAATGCGGCAGCCGGAACGGTTCTCGGTACACCCGTAATCAAGCCAATGGCGGTGTTGAGCAAAGGTTCATCCAGACTTCCCAAGGGTTGCATGTTTTCCAAGTATTGGATTTCATTGATTTCATAATCCGGGGCGATCCCCATAGTTGGAGAGGACTGGTTCTGGGCATCCCTGTATTCAAAAACAATCGGCTGCATCGCCCATTTGTGTTCGGTGTTGATGTTCTCCGTTGTCGTATAATAAGTGGATGGCGAGTCGTACAAAGTGATGGAACCGACCGTTTTTCCATAGGTCTTGGTTCCGATGGTGGTGACGCTGATATAGGGCTTGAGGCAACTGATGAGCATTTCACTGGCAGATGCGGAGCCGCGTGTCGTCAACACATAAACCCGGTTGAAATTCAAGTGCTGGAGGTTGAAAGTCCCTACTTGTTCCAAATCATCATTGTAAACTTTTCCTTCATTTTCAAATTTATAAGTGGAATTGTTGGAAGAAGCCTTCTGGTTAAAGGTCAGTTTGGTGAAATCCTGCCCCGTGTATTGTCCGGTCACCATGCTTCCCAGATAAGCAGCCGTCTGAACCGAACCGCCGCCATTGTAACGCAGGTCGATGACCAAATCTGTAATGCCTGCAGCGTTTAAACTGCCGATTGCCAGGTTCAATTCATCGTTGTAATTCGCGCGGAATCCGTTGTACATCAGGTAACCGATTTTATGACCGTCCGATTCGATCACCGTAGCAAGGTAAACCGGGTTTTCGCTGATTTGGGTTTTGGTAAGCGGAATCTGCTCATTGGTTTCAATCAAGGTGCCGTCTTGCAGGTAAGCCATCCCGAAGGTTACGGAGGTTTGCCCCAACAATTGGGAATAATTGGAATCGGTCAGCGGGGTTCCGTTGACTCGCGTGAATATATCACCCCGCTGAAATCCGGCATTTGCAGCGGGAGAATTCGGTAGAACATATTGGACATAACCCAACAAAAGATTCGAACCTGATTCGATATAAACCAATCCGTAATCCATTCCGAAGGAAAGGTTAATCCCGGCAAAGGAATTGTCTAAAACTTCATAATCATCTACAATCCAAGAAAAGCGGTCGGTATTCCCGTAGTCAAAAAGCAGGTTATAAAACAAATCATCGGTGGGTTGGGAATTCAGGAAATGGGTGTATTCCGCGTCACTGGAAAAACGGTTGTCCGCCAGATCCGGAGATTCCGCTTGCCAGTAATACCAGAGATTCAAGGCTTTCCAGACAAAATCATTGACCGATGTGGACGGAGGCAAACCGCTGTCGTCATCATTGTTGCACGATATAAAAGCGAAAAGCAGCGCGAAAGAAAGTATTTTGTATTTCATTTTTAAAGGAAATTAATTGTAATTTTAAAAGCAATATCCGTTTCATTCAATAATAATTTAAATATATGAATTTTTTAAAACCAATGTGGATTCTGTTCTTATTGATTTTCTTTGGCTGCGAACAGACCAAGCAAGCGGTGCAACCTGAAATTTTGACAGCCGAATATTCTATGGTGACAAACGGGGAATTTGAGAGAGGATACCAGGTACTGCTCGAATTCAAAACAGATCATGACCTTGCTACCAAGGCGATTGTCTTGAACAACAGAAAGTTCATCTTCAAAGAAAAAGGACTCAAAAGCGACTGCTGTTATTTGATTGATTATTATTTCCCTGTCGAATCCAGAATGATTCAGGACTTTGAACCGCCAAAACCTGACAAGCGCGCTGACGGTATAATTTTTGAATTAAATGGAAAAGATTATTTTTACAACATAAACTTTAAATTAAATTAGAAACTTATGGTATTTGACCCTCTTTATTTGATTGTTGTGGGTGTGCCCATGTTGTTGAGCATGTACATCAGTTACCAATTGAAAAATAAATTCAAGTATTATTCAAAGGTACATCTGGCCAATGGGATGAGTGGAAAGGAAATCGCCGAAAAGATGTTGGCCGATAACGGAATCCACGATGTGAAAGTGATTTCTACCGCAGGTCAATTGACCGACCATTATAATCCGGCCAATAAAACCGTGAATCTTTCGGAAGTAGTTTACCATGAAAGGAACGCTGCCGCCGCTGCCGTTGCAGCACACGAGGTAGGGCACGCTGTTCAGCACGCCAAGGGTTATTCCTGGTTGGAAATGCGTTCCAAAATGGTGCCTGCCGTAAACATAACCAGTAACTTATTGCAATGGGTGCTCATGGGAGGAATCATCTTGTTTTTCTCCTCCGGCAATGCCACCGTCCTGTGGATTGGAATCGCGCTTTTTGCCGTCACCACTGCTTTTGCTTTTGTGACTTTACCGGTGGAATATGACGCGAGCAACCGTGCCCTGGCTTGGTTAAAAGAAAGAAATATGGTTTTGCCTAATGAAATGGAAGGTGCAAAAGATTCTTTGAAATGGGCCGCCAGAACCTACGTGGTAGCGGCCATCGGTTCACTGGCACAATTGCTTTATTTTGTAATGATTGCGATGCGGGGAAGAGATTAATTAAGTCAATTCAAATAGAATTATAAAACCTGTCAGGAGTTTATTGCTGACAGGTTTTTATTTTCCCTAAAGCAGACCAAATTCAAAACAATATTTGATTAATTGAGCCGTGTTTTTGGCCTCGGTTTTTTCCAACAAGCTTTTTCGATGACTGATGACGGTAAGATGACTGATGAACAGGCGATTTGCAATTTCCTGATTGGTTAAACCTTCGGCAATCAATAGCAACACCTCCTTTTCCCGTTTGGTAAAGACGGGGGTTTTGGAAACCACTAATGAATTTTGAGCCAGAATTTTTTTGATGTCACCAGACAGGAATTTTCTTCCGGAAGAAACCATCTCTAGGGCGAGGATGAGATCTTCAGAACTTGAATTTTTTAGTAAATACGTATCAGCTCCATTCTCCAGCATCTTTCGGATGATGCCTGCTTGGTTAAATGTGCTCAACGCTATAACCCCGATTTTTGGAAATTTTTGTTTGATTGTAACACATAATTCTATACCATTGCAATCCGGTAAATTAATATCCAGAAGAAGGATGTCTGTGTCCGGGTTTTCTTTCAGAAAGGCCAATCCGGAACTGCCATCGGAAACATGTGCCATGCTCTCCACGAAATGAAGTTCGCTTAGCATGGTAGCTATGCCCTCCGCTACCACCTTGTGGTCTTCTATTATTAATATTTTCATTTATATAAATTCAACTTTCCTCATACCGGAATTTCTATATGGATGGCCGTTCCCGAGTTTTCTGAATCAATATTCATGTTTCCTTTCCAATAAGCTACGCGCGACCGTATGCCCACAAGTCCCATTCCCTTTTCTTTTTCATTCGAATTTACATCAAATCCTTTTCCGTTGTCTTCTACGTCTAAAGTAACCAGATTTTCATCTTTTCTCACCTGAACCAAAATATCGGAAGCACCGGAATGTTTGATGGCGTTATGGACCAGTTCCTGAATCATCCGGTAAATGGAAATATCCAGTTGTTTTCCTAATCCGTTTTCGATGTGATAGGACTGATAAATAATGCGGAGATTTTCATTCTGAATGCTTTGAAGAAATTCAGCAATAGCTCCGTCCAATCCAAATTTCACGATACTTTCGGGCATCAGATTGTGCGCCACTCTTCGCAGTTCGTTTATGGATTCGTCCAGCAAATGAATCGATTTTTCAAATGCAGCTCCGTCTTCTTCTGTAATAATCAGTTTTTTGTGCATGTTGTTAAGATTTAGTTTTACGCCACTGAGAAGTCCGCCAATTCCGTCGTGTAGTTCTTTTGCCATTCGGCTTCTCTCATCTTCCTGTCCTTGCAGAAGGGCATTGGTAGCCGATAATTGTTTTTCCTGTTCCAAACGCAGGTTTTCTTTTTCGATGAGTTTTCGCCGACTTTCCGCCAAACGATAACGGGTGAAGGCAAAAGCAAGCGCCATCAATAAAATGCTAGCGATTGAAATTCCCATCCAAATGTACCTACGCCGCTGTTCTTCTAAAGATTGAATTTTGAGTTCCTTTTTTTCGGTTTGGTACATGGTTTCAAGAAATGCGATTTGACGATGGTTGTTTTCGTTGTACAATAAATCTTTGTAATGTGAAGCTGAGTCCAAATGCCGATAAGCGATTTCATATTCTTGGCGATGCGCATAAACTTGTGCCAATACAGAATATGCAATTGCGATTTTATCCTTTGTGTCAAGTTTTTCTGCGGTTTCCAACGTTTTTTTTGCAAACAAATAGGCCTTTTCAAATTGTCCGTCGGCTAGGTATATTTGCGCTAAAGCTGAATTGTATCTCATGATTTCCCATTCGTCTTCCGTAGAAGCCACCATTTTATATCCTTTTTCAAGTTCTTGAACGGCCAAAGGCACATTTTTTTTATAATCTTCTAAATATTTTGCATAATTCAAATGGTAAAGGAACGTTTTATACGGATCCTCATGGGTTTTCCCATATTGCTGAATTTCGTTTAGTAATGGAGGGATTTCTTGGTAGGATTTCTTATGCAATAGGGCGTCCACGAGTGCGATCTTACCTGTCGTTTCCATATAGGCATTTCCTGTTTTTTTGGAAACTTCAATGCATTTGCGGGCATAGGCTTCCGCTTTTAGGAAGTCTTTTGCTAGCGCATACATAGTGGAGACATTATTCAGCGTAAATGCAAATAATTCCATGTTTTCCGTTTGTTCGAATAAACGCAATGCCCGAATATAATAGGTAATGGATTCTGCATAATCACCCTGTACCTGTTTCAAAGTCCCAAAATTGTGATATACCATTGCCAAGCCTTCTGAGGCAGGTTTTGACTTTAAATTTTCAAAGAGATTTTCTGCTTTTTTTAAATAGATGTTCGAAGAATCATAATTGGCTTTTACTTGGAAATGAAGTGCTCCCAAAAACTGATAGGTTTGTGCTTTCGACAAATCATCTTTTTGACTTTCTGCAATTTTGGATACCTTTTGAATTAATTGGAATACTTCGGTAGGATGGCTAACGACGTAGTTTTTACCTTCATCCAAAACGGATTTAATTGCTACTTCACCCTTCTTGTCGGTATGCTTTGAGATCAATGAATCCATTTGAGCCATGACCGAAACAGGAAATAAACATAAATAAATGAGGGTTTTGAATTTTGGCAAAAGTACTTTCATAAAATAACATATAAGATTCCTTAGAGAGGTTGGCTTTATCTAAATCTTTCTTGTTTTTACAAATTTATGCTGTTAATATACAGAAACCTATTCATTTAAAATAACAAGAGCGCATGAGGACGTGCGCCCTTGTTGCATGCAAAACACTAATTAATTAGCAGCGTACAAAATGTTTGGTCCATTGATCCAATAACTCCCGGTTCCACCATCTGTAAACCTGAATCCTTCCCAATCTCCGGTTACCGGTAAACTCGTATTTCCGTCTCCGTTGGTGTCACCACCATTTGTATCGTCTTTATAGGAAGTTAAAATGGCTCCGGGATCTAAATTTACACTTCCATTATAAGATTGAATTCCACTACCGCTATTGATGAACTTGACGATAACACCGGGTTTGATGTTAATGGTGGCTGAAGAATGTACTTGTGTGACGGACGGAGAATTGGACACATAAGGAACCTCTGTATTGTCCCAATTAACGGATTGACCGTTATTACCTTCGGATCCCCATATACTCAGAAAAATACCGTTATGTGAATTGGTGATAGCCGGATTTTCCGGATTATGGAACAGATTACTTGGGTGTAATTGGTAGAAAGTATTAAAGTAAATAGGTCTTCCGTTATCGTAGAGCGCGTTATTGGTAAATTTACTTACACTGGCGTCTTTCATGTAAGAACCTCCGTAGAATGCGTAAGAAGAAGAACCAAAATTATAATAAGTATGGGCAATTCTGCAATTGTCAAAAGTAAAAGCCGCGGATTGAGCCCAATCTATATTGACTGCTTGACTATTTCCTCCGCTGGGTTGGCCGGCATAGAAAATATCTACGTATTTAAATACAGAACCAATGGTTCCATGCAAGTCGAGATTCACCCAATCCCCTTTTTCTGCTTGCGTCGCATCTCCATCGCCATTGGTATCGCCACAATAACGATCATCGGCCAGTGAAGTGAAAACAATTCGTTTGTCAGGTGTTCCTTCTGCAATGATTTTTCCTTCTTCATAAATGCTGATACTTGCATTTCTGATTTTAATAATTGCCCCAGGTTTTATGGTCAGGACGGAACGCACCGATAAATCAGATCCATCAATTACATATACAAAACCTTCTTCCCAAACCGTGGGTTCATCTATTGTTCCCGAAACTTCAATTACATCACAATTTGCAATCGGTTCTTCCGGCAATCCACCGTCATCATCTGTACTTGTACAAGCCGTAAAATATAATCCGGCAAATAATAGAATTAATAATTTTTTCATCTTGAATTTATTTGATTTTTATTGATGACAAAATTATTTGCGACAGCCCATGGAGACAATCCTTATAAATGAGGATTTTTTAAATTTGAATTGTAAATCAATTAATTAATTAATGCGGTATTGCTTCAACAGCTAGTGAAACAAAAAAATCCCGCCTGAAAATACGGGATTCAATAATACTGTAAATTGGAATCAATTTATTCCAACCAACTGGTTTTATAACTGTCATCTTCCAAATCCAAAGCTGCCTGGGTCAGGTTCAGCGGAT
>JAEZDQ010000144.1 GCA_023433225.1 Bacteroidota bacterium
GTATAGTATCATCACTTTTATCATCGGAAAGGTAGAGCGATTCGAGAAAATTATGGAAGGTTCTGCAACTTGTATCATTCGCAATGGAAAATTCGACCTTGAAAATTTCAATAAAGAAAAACTCGGAAACCAAGAAATAATGTCGGAAATCCGATTGAAAGGCATATCGCAACTCGGACAAGTGGAAATAGCCATTGAAGAGATGTCGGGTGACTTAAGCGTGTTTTTTTATGAAGATGAAGAAGTGAAATACGGTCTGCCGACGATGCCTGAATTGCTGAAACGAAAACTTAAATTCATTGAGAAAGAAGCTCATTATTCCTGTTTACATTGTGGATTTACAGAAATTAAAACCATCGGCGAAGGCGGGAAATGCCAGATTTGTAATAATGAGGAATGGGTCTTATCGAGCAACAAACGAAGGGTTACTTAAAAATAATTTATGGCTTACGACTATGAATTTTTAAAAAGAATTGCACAACGGTTCAACGAAAATGAGGAAAACATTGCCGTAGCCGAAAGTGTTACTGCCGGTTTATTACAAAATGCTTTTTCGCAAATGCCTGACGCGAGTACATTTTTTGAAGGAGGAATGACGGCATATACGCCGGAAATCAAAATCAAATTATTAAAAATTGACCCCGAAGAGGCCGAAAGGGAAAATTGCGTTTCCGAAGCCATTGCCGAAGCCATGGCTGAAAACCTGAAAATTATTTTTTCTACAAATTGGTCCATTGCTATCACAGGCTACGCCACTCCCGTTCCAGAATCCAATCATCAATTATTTGCCTATTACTGTATTTTATACAACGAAAATACCCTGTCTTCAAAGAGAATTGAATTACCTCCTAACTTTAGCCCAACCGAAGCCCAACAACAATATGTGTACGAAATACTCAAGGATTTAGAAAACCAATTAAACCTTCAATTCAAAAAATAAAAATTTCAAATCAATGAAATTCATATATTTACATATAAACACCCATATATTATGACCACAATAGAAATTGTAATCGTTATTTTTTCAGTTATCGCTACCCTTGCCGTCATCTGGGTAACAACATGGTTTGTAAGAAGGAAAAATCCGCCCAAAGTGAGTCAAACAGAGGAAAAAAAAGCCCAAATTGACAGACCCGAACCGGATGAAATTGAAGACCCATTGAATTAATACTAGTGAAAAAATTGGTAATCAATTGATTTAATTTTAACCCATGAATCAAATTTTTCAAATATAAATTCCTATATTTGAGAATAACAACTAAAAGAAAGGTATATGTCTATTTTGCTGATTGGCGATAAGCAATTTGTTGCTTATCTCAAGGTATCCCTTTCCAACCACAATCTAAAAGCTGTCCCAACGGTCAGTTTAAACCAAGCCGCAGAATTATTAGAAGCCAACTTCTATAAAGTAATCGTTTGCGCACTGCCGCATGGAGAGCATACTAATCACAGTTTGCTTGATTATTTAAAGCAAAATTCTCCCGATAGCAATATTATCTTTATTGCCGATGAAATTTGTGTCAGTGAAGCCATCGAATTGGCTCGTACCGGGTTATTTACTTGCATTAAAAAACCATTTTTAATTGAAGATTTGGTAAAAAAAATAAAGGACGCATTGGATTCTCATCCGGGTGAAAAAGTTTTGGCCGAAAAGGAAAATAAAAAACCGGCTATCACTCATAAATACGTAAGCGGCATCAGCCAAAAAGCGCAAGAGATGTACAGCCAGATCCGTTTGGTAGCTCCCACCAATTTCAATGTGATTATATACGGTGAAACAGGTACGGGAAAAGAATCTGTAGCCCAAAGATTGATGGCGGCTCGGGGGGATAATTCCCCCTTTGCGGCCGTAGATTGCGGGTGCTTATCCAGAGAACTCGCCGGAAGCGAATTGTTCGGACATGAAAAAGGCGCATTTACCGGAGCCAGTACAGCCCGCAAAGGCGCTTTTGAACAAGCACATAATGGCACCTTGTTTTTGGATGAAATCGGAAATCTGGATTATGAAATCCAAACATATCTACTGCGTGTCATCCAAGAAAGAAAAATTCGAAAAGTCGGAGGCGACAAGGAAATTAAAATTAATGTACGGATTGTTGTAGCTTCTAATGAAAACTTAGCTGAGAAAGTAGCCAAAGGTGAATTCAGGGAAGATTTGTACCATCGGCTGAATGAATTCGAAATCAGCATACCGCCGTTGCGGGAAAGACCGGAAGACTTGGAACTTTTTATCGACCATTTTATTCATAAAAGCAATTCGGAGCTCAACAAAAATGTACTTGGAGTCAATGATGAAGCATTCAAATTCTTAAAAAATTATGATTGGCCTGGTAACATCCGCGAGCTGCAAAATATTATCAGAAGAGCTTGCTTACTCACGCCGACTGATACTTTTATTTCCAAAAATGAACTTCCTGAAGAACTTGTTTCACCTCCCTCCCCCGTTCCACATCATGTAAAAATAAATGGTGACATGGATTTGAAACTAAGGACAACACATTACTTAAAGAAAATGGTTGAAAACGCAGAATTGGAACAAATCATGGACGTTTTGAGGAAAGTGAATTTCAACAAAACCAAAGCGGCAAGCTTATTGAATATCGACAGAAAAACGCTCTACAATAAACTCAAGCGTTATCAATAACTGAATCTATCTTACACCGGTACTTCTTTTTAATTTATAAATTGATTTTATGAAAACAAAAAAAATACCGCCACAAACCCAGCGAAAGCAACCCGGGAAAGAATCCCTGATGGTTCCTCAACCCGAATTTCAACCCAAATTGGACCAGTCTAAAAAGAAACTGGATGGCAAAGTCGCTCTCATCACGGGTGGCGATAGTGGAATCGGCAGGGCAGTTGCTGTCGCTTTTGCAGAAGAAGGAGCAGATGTTGTAATTGTATATTTGGATGAACACGAGGATGCCAAGAAGACTGTGAAAGCAGTAGAAGAAAAAGGCCGGTCAGCCCTGCTCATCGCCGGTGATGTATCAAAAGAATCCTTTTGTAAAAAAGCAATCCAAAAAACATTGGATAAATTCGGTAAGATTGACATTTTGGTAAACAACGCAGCCATTCAGTTCGAAACGGATTCTCCGACAGATATCACCAAAGAACAACTTCTCAAAACATTTGGTGTGAATGTATTTTCCGCATTTTACCTATCCATCGCCGCAATTCCCCATATGGAAAAAGGTGCTTCTATTATCAACAGCACCTCCGTTACTGCATACAGAGGAAGTGACCATTTGATTGATTATTCTTCCACCAAAGGAGCTTTGGTTTCTTTCACCCGTTCTCTATCAGCAGCCTTGGCTGACAAAGGAATACGGGTAAATGCGGTCGCGCCCGGCCCTATTTGGACGCCTTTGATTCCGGCAAGCTTTGATGCGAAAGCCGTTGCGAAGTTCGGAAAAGATACGCCCATGAAACGTCCCGGCGAACCCAATGAAGTTGCGCCTTGTTACGTTTTTCTGGCGTCGAAGGATGCCAGCTACATGACCGGGCAAGTCCTGCATCCCAATGGTGGTGAAGTCATCAATGGGTGAAAAATTAATCGGAAGCACCTTTTTCCTTATCTTCCGTCTGTCAAGCAAAACTTCAATAGTCATAATGTGCTCAAAATATGC
>JAEZDQ010000145.1 GCA_023433225.1 Bacteroidota bacterium
ATGTAGGACACACCGCATTATACAGCGATAAGGACGCGGGCAACCAATCTACAAAAGCGATTTTGGATTTTGGGATGCTCGATGTGGACAAATCCGATATTGATGCCATCCACGAAGATTTACGATTTGTGGGCATCACCTCCGATATGTTGGTGGTGGATCTGGGTGAAAACAAAGCTGAAAACGGCCAACAAAAATACAAAGTCGGTGACCAGATTGCTTTCAAGCCCAGTTATATGGCCGTTGCACGATTGTTGAATTCCAAATTCATTGACAAGGTTTTTGAATAAGAATTAACAGCTGCTCTGTTTCAACAGATTTAAGCTGTCCATTTTTATTTGAAAAACTCAAACTGGATTTCCTTGGGCATGATGTGAACCGCCCGAAAATCCGTTTGGGCTTCAATCTGATGGATGAGCATGGCCGGGACGATAAACACATCTCCGGCCTGAAGGTGCTGTTGTCCATCTTGAAAGTGCAGCACACAAGAGCCTTCTTGTATCAGCAATACCGACTCCACCGAAGCCAAGTGCTTGGGCAGAAGTTCTCCCCTATTTGCCGACATTTCCTTGGCAATGAACTTTTCACCTTCCGACAAAAGCCGTACGCACGGATTGGCTGATTTCATAATGGCTTTATTGGAAATATTGGTGGTATTCTCGGTAAGAATTCTGCAATTGGTGAACAACTTCATTGGCTTCTTTTGCGTCGTCCGAATCTTGCAATTCCTTCACCAATTCCAAATGCGGGTGCAACCAATTGTGGAGTTCGTCATGGCTCTTGCCTTCCATGGTACAACTTTCGATAAGTTGACTGTTTTGTTCCGTCAATTGTTTGGCCAAATTCTGGTAATCGGTTTGGTTTTCACGGATATAAACTCCGACCAAATCCTCGCCTTTTTGAACAAAGGGTTTCATTTCTTCGTTCACCACCCACTTTTCGCCATTGTTCAGCGCAATGGGCTCGGCTTCTTCATCCATTTCATGGTGGTGGTTGGCATCATGTGTTTCCGTTTCTTCTGCCGTTACCGGATTTTCTGCTGGTTTGTCGCAAGCGGTCAATGAGGCACATAGAATCCCCAATACAAATATTTTTTTCATAATGCTTTATTATTTATTTTAATGTTTATTTAATTTTAAATGTTGTTTTGCTGAACCATTTGGACTCAAAGATAACCATTCTTATCCTATTATCTAAGCATTTAAAATTTCATTTTCCTATCCATTCGTTTGATCCATTTATAAACTTCAAACCATAGAACCGAAACCAGGGCAACCGAAAAACAAATCACCAATTCCCGGAAATTCAAACTGCTGACTTGGAAAAATCCGGCCACGGCAGGTACATACAAAATCACGATTAACAATACCACTACCGCAGCGGTAATCAGTGGAAACAATTTGTTTTTGTATTTGAAACTTTCGAACATACTGTAATAAAAGGAACGATTGGCCAAGCTCAATGCAATGTTGGCAAAAATCAAGGCTGTAAAAACCATGGCCCTTGTTTTTGCCTCGTCGCCACCCTCCCAAACGGAAAACTGATACACAAATAAAACACCCAACGTAATGATTAAACCCTGAATGATACTAATACTCAACTCTTTCCCGTTTAGAAAAGTGTCCGTTATTTTTCTGGGTTTTCGCAACATGGTGTTTTTCTCCATAGGTTCATTTTCATAAACAATGGAACAGGTAGGACCCATAATCAATTCTAAAAAAATCACATGTACCGGTGTGAATATCTGCGGGTAAACCCATCCCAGAAACAAAGGCAAAGACACCGTCAGGATAATGGGGATATGGATGGAAATGATGTATTGAACTGCTTTTTTGATATTGGTATAAATCCGCCTTCCTGCAGCAATTCCGATAATGAGTTTATCCAAATCATCATTGGTAATCACCAATGATGCAGCAGCTTTGGCAATCTCAGTACCCTTGTGTCCCATAGCTACGCCGATATGTGCCGACTTTAATGCAGGCGCATCATTGACACCGTCACCGAGCATGGCTACCACCTCATCGTTCTCTTTCAGTGCATTTACGACTTTGAGTTTAGCCTCGGGAAACATTCGGGTAAACAATGTAGTGTTTTGAGTTACAAGATGCAATTCCTTCTCATTTGAAGTCATGATTTCCTTTCCTTCAACAAAACTGGTCGCATTGATAATTCCGGCTTGCCGGGCAATCGCTTGGGTGGTGTGGGCATTGTCCCCAGTAATGACTTTTACTTGGATGCCCGCACCATAAATCTTTTGAAAAACTTCCTGAATTCCCTTTTTCGGCGGATCATAAAATATAGTGAATCCTAAAAATTCAAATGGCAAATCTGTTTGTTTAGGTGGAAAATCCTTCCCTAATAATTGGGACTTGGCAACGCCCAAGACACGGTATCCTTTTTGGCCAAAGTTTTGAACTTTTTCTATCAGGAATTCCTTTTCATGTTCCAGTAAGGATGAAACCGCAATGATTGCCTCCGGTGCACCCTTGGCTGCGATAATCCTTTTCCCCGATTGGTCTTCATAAATATGTGTCATCATAGGCGGTTTACCCTCGAGCGGATATTCCCTTATCATTCTAAAATCCTTTCTACGGTCGATGGTTTGCGTTTCTTCATAAATCCGGTGCAGGGTTTTCTCCATCTGGTCAAAGGGCATCGGTTCGCTGCTCCACATTGCGAAGCGAATTAATTCAGACAAATCAGGGTTATGAAATTCACCCTCTTCATAATCACGCTTGGACTGATAATCATAAATTGCTTTGAGTTGCATGGTGTTTTCGGTAATCGTCCCGGTCTTATCTGTGCAAATTACGGTGGTGCTCCCCAATGTTTCCACCACACTACTGCGTTTGATGATGATGCCCTCCCGCATAAGTTTCCAAGCACCTAAAGCCATAAATGTCGTAAAAGCCACCGGGATTTCTTCAGGCAAAACAGACATCGCCATGGTAAGACCCACCAATAGGCTTTCGATGATATCCCCTGATTGGAAATAATGGAAAACCCACACCATGAAAAATACGATGACTCCCACTACGGCCATCCATTTGACAAATTTTCGAATTTGAACTTGAAGAGGCGAATCTTCCGTTTTTATATCCCGGATAGATTGGCCTATTTTTCCCAATTGGGTTTGATTACCGATTTTTTTGACCTCGAATACCGCCAAACCTGAAACCACCAAAGTCCCGCTGAAAACCTTTTTATTTTCTGTTTCGGCGGATTTAAAAACCGAATAACTCTCGCCCGTCAGTGATGATTCATTGACCGAAAAATCATTGCTGTGCAGAATTTCTCCATCGGCATTTACCATCTTACCTTCCGCCACCACACAAAGATCACCTACTGCAATTTCATGGGTGGGAATTTCCAAGGCTATTCCGCCACGAATCACAGTGCTGAGCGGTTCGTTCAGTTTCTCCAAAGCTTCCAATGCTTTTTTACTCCGGTTGTCTTGGTAAAAAGAAATTCCGGAAACAGCGACGATAGCTCCCAACATAAACAATGCTTCGCCATAATCACCTACCACAATATATAGAACAGCGACCGCAATGAGTAAAATCAACATGGGTTCCTTTAAGATATCGGTAACCAAATTGAACCAAGTCGGTTTTTGGGGAGTCTCTTCTTGGTTGTAACCGAATTTTTTACGGGAATCCTTTAATTCCGTTTCAGTAAGGCCTTTGAGATGGGGAGGAATCAGGTATTTCATAATCTTTAGAATTACTAAATATAGAAATATTATAATATTTGAACCGCTTATTTTGGATAAAATAAATCAGCCATCAAATCTTTTGATAAGAATATATGAATACCGATAACCAGGAAAAATCTGTAACAAATTCCACAATCCGATTACTAATCCTAAAAAAATCATTGAATGAACAAATTTCTACTTTTTACTTTCTACTTTTTACTTTTTACTTTCTCGTCCGCACAGGAAACCTGCAAACTCCGTGGTGAAATCCGGGATAGTATTGGTTTGCCGGTTTTTGACGCATCGGTTTCCGCATTCAATTCCAAAAACGAAGGTTTGGCGTTTACTTTTACGGACACCGAAGGCGGTTTCGTGCTAGATTTACCCTGCAACGACAGTTACGACATTGAAGTAGAACATATCGATTATGAATCTTATTCGGAAAATATTACTTTGGATAAATCCAAATCGGTCAAATTCAAAATGAAAAGAGGCGTGATTTCTTTGCACGAAGCGGTAGTCCGCGCCAAGCAACCCATTACCGTAAAAGGCGACACGATTGAATATGACGCGGACTCCTTCCGCACCGCGGCCGATGAAAACCTGGAGGATCTCCTGAAAAAACTTCCCGGAATTCAGGTGGAAAACGGAAAGGTTTATTACGAAGGAAAAGAAATCAAAACCATAAAAGTCGGGATCCGTGAAGTGCTGGGCGGAAATACCAAACTGCTCACCAAAATCTTCCTGCCGATGCGATTGACAAAGTCCAGT
>JAEZDQ010000171.1 GCA_023433225.1 Bacteroidota bacterium
CCATAGAAGCACTGGTTTCGAAAGCGATAGAAGAAAAAATGCCTGCGGTGGGCATAACTGATTTCGGGAACCTGATGGGTGCATTCAAATTTATTTCAGCTGTTAAAAAAGCAAATGCAGGGCTGGAAAAACCCATTGTGCCAATCATCGGCTGCGAAGTTTATGTATCTGAAAATTATCAACAGACAAAATTTACGAAAGACAACCCCGACCGTCGTTTTACACAAGTATTATTAGCCAAAAATAAAAGCGGCTACAAAAATCTTTCTAAAATTTCTTCGGTCGGATACATCGAAGGATTTTATGCAGGTTATCCACGGGTAGGAAAAGAAACCATTCAAAAACACAAAACTGGTCTCATCGCCACAACCGGAAGCATTACAGGTGAAATTCCCAATTTAATTTTAAATGTTGGCGAGGCTCAGGCGGAAGAGGCTTTTCTATGGTGGCACCGAGAATTTGGGGATGATTTTTATGTGGAACTCATTCAACACGGATTGGAAGAGGAAAAACATGTCAATGAAATCTTAGTGAAATTTGCTCGAAAACACCATGTCAAAGTAATTGCTCAAAACAATACTTTTTACATCAAAAAAGAAGATGCTTATGCGCACGATATCTTGCTCTGCGTCCGAGATGGTGAAAAAAAAGAAACCGAAATAGGCAGGGGGCGCGGAACCCGGTTCGGCTTTCCGAATGATGAATTCTATTTCAAGTCTCAGGAACAAATGAAATCATTGTTCCATGAAATCCCCGAAGCCATTGACAACCTGAACGAACTCTTGTCCAAAATAGAACCTTATGATTTAGCCAGTGATGTTTTGCTTCCGAAGTTTGACATTCCTCCGGCATTCAAAAACCCGGACGATAATTTGGATAACGGTACCCGCGGCGAAATGGCTTACCTCCGTCACATTACTTTTGAAGGAGCAAAAAAACGCTATGGCGAAATCACGCCTGAAATCCATGAACGGCTGACTTTTGATCTCGATACGATTGAGCGAACCGGCTATCCCGGCTATTTTTTAATCGTTCAGGATTTTACAACCCAAGCCCGCAAAATGGGTGTTTCGGTCGGGCCGGGAAGAGGCTCGGCTGCCGGGTCAGCCGTCGCTTATTGTACGGGGATAACCAATGTTGATCCCATTCAATACAACCTCCTTTTTGAGCGTTTCCTTAATCCGGATCGGGTTTCGCTACCAGATATCGATATCGATTTCGACGACCGCGGTCGTGATGCAGTAATCAAATGGGTCGTAGAAAAATACGGAAAAGACCAAGTCGCCCAAATCATCACCTACGGCACAATGGCAGGAAAATCGGCAATTCGGGATACAGGGCGCGTTCTCAACCTGCCCCTTTCGGACACCGACCGGATTGCAAAAAAAACCCACCTCAAATTGAACCGTTTGCTGAAAATGGATGAAAAAGCATTGAAAGCCGGATTGGGTGGTGATGAATTCACCGATTCAATGGAAATCCGAAGACTCGCAGAACAATCTACCTTGGAAGGAAGAACCATCCAACAGGCTTGTGTCATTGAAGGTTCCGTGCGGAATACGGGGATTCACGCCTGCGGCGTAATCATTACCCCAACCGACATCAAGGAATTGGTGCCGGTGGCCGTATCAAAAGATGCGGAACTTTTGGTAACCCAATTTGACAATTCCGTAGTCGAAAGCGCGGGTTTGCTCAAAATGGATTTTCTGGGGCTCCGAACCTTGACGATAATTGACGACGCCATACGATTGATTGAAGAAAACCACGGCATCAAAATCAATCCGGATGAAATCCCAATGGATGATGAAAAGACCTATGAATTATTCCAAAAAGCCCAAACCATTGCGATTTTCCAATATGAATCGCCCGGGATGCAAAAACACATGCGTGCCCTGAAACCGGATAAATTTGATGACCTGATTGCCATGAATGCCCTTTACCGACCCGGCCCGCTTCAATACATTCCGAATTTCATTGCACGTAAAAACGGGCAGGAAGAAATCATTTATGATTTGCCGGAAATGGAGGAACACTTGTCTGAAACCTATGGGATTACCGTTTACCAAGAGCAGGTGATGTTGTTGTCGCAGAAACTCGCCAATTTCACCAAAGGTGAAGCGGACGTTCTGAGAAAGGCGATGGGTAAAAAACAACGTGACGTTCTGGATAAAATGAAACCGAAATTCTTAGAAGGGGGTGAAGCAAACAACCATCCTAAAAAGATTCTTGAAAAAATATGGAACGATTGGGAAGCATTTGCTGAATATGCGTTCAACAAGTCACACTCCACTTGTTATGCATTAATCGGCTACCACACCGGTTACCTGAAAGCCAATTATCCGGCGGAATTCATGGCCGCAGTTTTGAGCAACAATATGAGCAACATCAAATCGGTTACCTTTTTTATGGAAGAATGCCGTTCGATGGGGATTCCGGTTTTGGGGCCTGATGTGAATGAAAGTGCTTATTCCTTTTCGGTAAACAAAGAAGGCGCGGTACGTTTCGGAATGGGAGCCATCAAAGGAGTGGGTAGTGGTGCTGTGGAATGCATCATTCGGGAACGAGAAGAAAACGGACGTTTTCACTCGGTGTTTGATTTCCTTCAAAGAGTGGATTTAAGGCAAGTCAATAAGAAAACCATTGAGAATTTGGTATTGGCAGGCGCGTTTGACCGCTTCGATGTCCATCGTGCACAATTTTTCTACCAGGAAGACGGCACTTCTAATTTGGAAAAACTGATTAAATACGGAGCGGCTTTCCAAGAAGCTAAAGAAAGTTCCCAGACTTCGCTTTTCGGGGAAATGACAGATGAAATCGAAATCATGAAACCGCATTTGCCCGATTGTGAAAAATGGAATTCGATCCAACAATTAAACCGGGAAAAAGAAGTCGTCGGGATTTACATCTCCTCACATCCGCTTGATGACTTTACCGATGAATTGAATTTTTATAAAAAGGCCAGCCTAAAAAACCTCAAAGACAACGAAGAAAAATTGATTGGCAAAGAAGTTGCCGTTGCCGGAATCATTGTCAGCACCCAACATAAAACCACCAAGGAAGGAAGAGAATTCGGCAGTTTCGTCCTCGAAGATTACGATGACCAATATGAATTTGTATTGTTTGGAGAAGATTATTTAAAACACAAATACTTCCTGCAACCCAATATGATGGTGGGAATGCGGGTGTTGTTTTCAGAAAGGATTTTCAAGGATCGTGAAGGCAACGTGACCGGCAGGAAAATTTATGTGAACGTTACAAAAATGCAGTTGATGACCGAAATCCTGGAAAAATTGACCAGTAAACTTTTGGTAAACCTTAACCTGCACGATCTGACCGGTGAAGTATATGAAATTTTGTCCCAAAAATTGGCCCAACACAAAGGCGATAAACCGGTGGTTTTCATCATCCACGACCCTGAAAATAAAAACCAACTCAAAATGTCGGGCAACCTGAAAGTATCTATCAACAAAGAACTTTTGACGGAAATCAAACAGATTCCAAATTTGAATTATAAGTTAAATTGAAAACCTAACTGACAAGATTGATACTTGGTTTCGGATTTTAGGGGCGTTTTATGGGATTATCGAGATTTACTATATAAATTCAATTGGTATTCCTTAAATTTGAATTACTTTTGAATTAGGTTTAATCAATTAAAGAGAAAAAAAATGGCACTTGAAGTAACAGATACATCGTTTGCAAAAGAAGTTTTGGAGTCAGGGAAACCCGCAATGGTTGACTTTTGGGCAACTTGGTGCGGCCCCTGCAGAATGGTTGGCCCAACGGTGGAGGAACTCGCAAAAGAATATGACGGACAGGCTGTAGTGGCGAAAGTAGATGTGGACAACAACCAACAAATCGCTGCCGAATACGGTATCCGAAATATACCAACCATTTTGTTTTTCAAAGACGGACAAGTGGTGGATAAAGTCGTAGGCGTAGTTCCCAAAGCACAGTTAGAGCAAAAGCTCAAAGCAATAATGGACTGAGTTAGTTTGGATTTAGGCATCCGGGGTTGAATAATCCCGGATTTTTTTATTTCCTTGTTGCGGGGAATAAAATTTCGTGTATATTTGCAGTCCAAAATTGACTGATCCGGTAGTTCAGTTGGTTAGAATACCTGCCTGTCACGCAGGTGGTCGCGGGTTCGAGTCCCGTCCGGATCGCGAAAGCACTTCAGAAATGAGGTGCTTTTTTGTTATCTGTGTCTCGTCCTGAAATAAGTTGACACAAATTCGATTTATTTTAGGACAAGACATCCTTAAAAATTAAACCTATATACTTTCTCTGACCTCATTGGAACAATGTTTGACTTTATTTCTGCATGCCGGAAGGTCCCTCCATATTGTTAATGAAAGAAAATTTAGTCCCCTTTACGGGACAAAAAATCATTGCCGTTAGCGGAAATGCCAAGGTGGAAAAAGAAATCCTAGTAAAACAAAAACTTTTGGAAATCCGAACATTCGGCAAACAAACTTACCTGATTTTTGAAAAAACCAATGTCCGCATTCATCTTCTGATGTTTGGCTCATATAGTGTCAATGAACAAACAAAACCCGATAAAAGCCTGCGCCTAAGTCTTGAATTCAAAACCGGAAGCATGTATTTTTATACCTGTTCGGTAAAAATCGTGGATGATCACTTTTTAAATGAAATCCCTTGGGAGGCGGATGTCCTAAGCGATAATTGGCAGCCGAAAGCGGCAAAACAAAAATTAGAGAAAATTCCCGAAGCCATGGTGTGCGATGCCTTGCTGAACCAAGATATTTTTGCAGGAGTCGGGAACATCATCAAAAATGAAGTGCTTTTCCGGATTGGTGTCCAGCCCGAAAGCAAGGTAGGCAACCTTCCGCTTGTCAAAACCAATGAATTGATAAAAGAAGCCCGGAATTACAGTTTCGATTTCCTGAAATGGAAAAGAGATTATGTACTCAAAAAACATTGGCTGGCGCACACCAAAAAAACTTGCCCCAAATGTGGACAACCCTTGGTAAAAAAACATACCGGAAATGGGAAACGAAGAAGTTTCTATTGTGAAAACGACCAGAAGCTATATTGAATTTGACAAATTACTTAATTATCCCAATTCACTTCTTTCAAAAAATATTGTAGAAATTTGAAACTCTGATTCGGTGCTTCCAGATGAGACATATGGCCGGTTTCCAATTCTTTTACATAGATGTTGGGGTTTTCCGGTATCACTTTTTCTAATTCTTCCGGATTGACCGCTTGGTCATATTGCCCGATTAGAATTCCCACCGGGATCTCGGTTTTTTCCAAAATATGCGTTCTGTCAGGGCGCAGGCGCATGCCTTTGAGCGCGGCAGCGACGCCTTCCACAGGGGTTTCCTTCGCTAATTCTTTTGCAAATGCAACTTCCTTTTCCAGAAACGACAAATTCTTTTCCGCAAACAATGCAGGAATGCTTACCTTGATGAGTGTTTCCAAGTTTTCTCTTGCCGTTTCGACTGCTTTCAGCCTTTGGGCTTTTTTCTCCTCAGAATCCGGCAGGGAACTCGAATTCAGCAAAACAAAGCCCTTCAATTTTTCCGGATAAAGTTCCGCCAAGGCGAGTGTCACATAACCGCCCATCGAATGTCCGATTAAGACCGCTTGCTCAATTTGCAGTGCATCCAAAACCTTGACGACTTTTTCTGCCATGAATTCCATGGTATGCACTTCTCCATAAGTCTTTGAGTGCCCGTGCCCGGGAAGGTCGATGGCGATGATTTTGTAGGATTTGGAAAATTCATTCCCGAATGTTTCCCACATCTTCAGGTTTTCCAAATATCCGTGTAACAAAACGATGGGGCTTCCCTCACCTTTTTCTTGGTAATACAGCATGGTTTTTCATTCATAAATTCATTGTAAATTTACACAAAGATTTTTTAGTGAATTACCGACCGTTCGTCTTAGGCTTATGTTGGATTATGATTTCCTGTGATTTGGAACCCAAAACACCGGTTGTAAAACCATCGGAATTCGATAAAACCGTTTACCAAAACGAAATCCGACAGGAGAGAAACAAAATCGGAACAAAAAAGCCTTCGCAAAAACAAACGAAAGAAGTGCCCGACAGCAACCAAGTAGCTGCCAATAATCCCAATCCCATCAAAATAGCCGCCGATACGATTCCTTTAAAAATCGTTTATGGAAAAGCGAAAATCGATACGCTCAAATCACCCGGCCAAAGTTTTGTGTTCCTGTTTGATTCCGATACCGCCCATAAACTTTCCATAAAAGTTTCCTCGGTCGATACCTTGGCCAACCTGCGCATCAGCCGTGTAATGGATTCCGGAAATCATTCCCAAGGCCCTTTCGGCAGGGAATTGGAATATAACATTCAGCAGAAAGGCCTTCACAAAGTGGTTGTTTCAGAAAATCAAATCGGCGGAAAACCTTGGGGAGGACGTTTTACCTTCGAAGTAAAATTAGGTTGGTAACCCCGGAAATCCTTTTAATTCTATTCAATTATTGTAACGAATCCTTAAATTCGTGGACTAACATATCAAAATGCGAAAAAATATGAAAAAAATTGGCCTTGCATTTGCTTTCATGGGCGTTATGGGAATTACTTCCACTGCTCAAGAAATCGAATTTGAAGAGTATAATTTGCCCAATGGCCTTCATGTAATCCTCCACCAAGACCATACGGCTCCGGTAGTGGTTACTTCTGTCATGTACCATGTGGGCGCGAAAGACGAGCAACCGGACAGAACCGGATTTGCACACTTTTTTGAACATTTATTGTTCGAAGGAACCCAAAACATCGAACGAGGCGAATGGTTCAAAATCGTTTCATCAAACGGCGGAAAGAACAACGCCAATACTTCCGACGACCGGACTTATTATTACGAAATTTTTCCTTCCAATAATTTACAATTGGGACTTTGGATGGAATCCGAACGTATGCTTCATCCGGTAATCAACCAAATCGGAGTCGATACCCAAAACGAAGTGGTGAAAGAAGAAAAACGATTGAGGGTGGACAACCAGCCTTATGGGAATATCCTGAAAGCATTCAAAGAAAATATGTTCAAAAACCATCCTTACCGTTGGACGACCATCGGTGAAATGGACCATTTGGACGCTGCAACACTGGTAGAATTTCAAGCATTTTTCAAAAAGTTTTACGTACCAAGTAATGCTGTATTGGTCGTAGCAGGAGACTTCGAAAAGGAGCAGGCGAAAAAATGGATTGCCGACTATTTCGGTACCATTCCTACCGGGAATATTCCACTTAAACAAACCTACGAAGAAGCACCCATCACCCAAGAAATCAATGCGACGTGGGAAGACCCCAATGTACAAATCCCAATGGTGATTGCTGCGTACCGAACACCTTCTATGAAATCAAGGGAAGCCCGTGTGCTTGACATGATTTCAACCATTTTGAGCAGCGGGAAAAGTTCACGTTTGTACAAAAAAATGGTGGACACCGATAAAAAAGCCTTAGAAGTCGGCGCAATGAACTTCAGCCAAGAAGATTACGGGACTTACCTGATCTTTGCGCTTCCATTGGGCGAAACTTCTACCCAAGAATTGGTGGATGGCATGTCCGCTGAAATCAAAAGACTGCAAACCGAATTGATTTCAGAAAGGGAATATGAAAAATTATTGAACATTTTCGAAAAACAATTTGTCAACGCCAATGCCAGTGTAGAAGGAGTGGCACACAGCTTAGCAACCTACCACCAATTGTACGGCGATGCCAATCTGATCAATACCGAAATCGATATTTACCGTTCCATCACACGTGAAGAAATCCGAAGCACCGCTCAGAAATACCTGAATGACAACCAACGACTCGTGTTGGAGTACGGACCTAAAAAAGATTAATAAAATGAAGAAATTTGCATATATACTCATCATGGTTTTTTTAGCAAGCGCAATCCACGCTCAGACAGACCGTTCACAACCCAAGCCCGGCCCGGCTCCCAAAGTCAACGTGGGCAAACCCAAATCTTTTGAATTGCCCAACGGGCTCAAAGTAATGGTGGTCGAAAACCATAAACTCCCAAGGGTAACCATGACGCTCAGTTTGGACAACCCGCCATTTACCGAAGGTCCAAAAAAGGGAGTCAATGACATGACCGGCGCATTGCTTGGTAATGGAACCACCCAGATTTCCAAAGATGATTTCCTGGAAGAAATTGACTTCATGGGCGCAACCCTGAACTTCAATTCAAACGGAGCGACTGCCACTACATTGTCCCGCTATTTCCCAAGGGTATTGGATTTATTGGCGCAAAGCGTATCTAAGCCTTTGTTGAGCCAAGAAGAATTCGATAAAGAAATCGCCCGTTACATCGACGGCCTGAAAGCCGAAGAAAAAAGTGTGACTTCCAATGCACAACGCGTTGAGAACGTATTGGTCTTCGGAGCCAACCACCCTTTCGGTGAGTTCGTGACCGAAGAAAAATTAAAGGGATTAACCCTGAAAGACGTTCAAAACCATTACAAAAATTATTTCGTCCCCAACAATGCTTACTTAATCATTGTGGGCGATGTCAAATACAAGGACGTGAAAAAATTGGTTAAAAACAGTTTTTCTAACTGGAGTAAAGGCAACGTTCCGGTTTCCGCTTACAAAGACCCGGTGAACGTTTCCCAAACCGAAATCAATTTCGTGGACATGCCCAATGCCGTTCAGTCAGAAATCGCGGTGCTTAGCAACGTAAATCTGAAAATGACGGACAATGAATATTTTGCCGTGTTGGTGGCCAACCAAATCTTAGGAGGTGATTTCAACAGTTACCTGAACATGAACCTACGTGAAGCCCACGGCTGGACCTATGGCGCACGTTCCAGTATTCGGGGCAATAAATATGTAGGGAAATTCAAAATGAATTCTCAAGTAAGAAATGAAGTGACCGATAGCGCGGTAGTAGAAACCATGAAAGAATTGAACCGCATCCGCACCACCAAAGTGACACCACAAGAATTGGCTACCGTGAAAGCTACTTTCATCGGCAATTTTGTAATGGATGCGGAAAAGCCCGAAATGATTGCCCGTCAGGCACTTTTGACTCAGACACAGGGATTGCCAAAGAATTTTTACAAGAATTATATCCAAAACATAAATGCTGTTACTGCAGAAGACGTGTTGAATGTCGCCCGGAAATATTTTTCCCATGACAATGCCCGGATTTTGGTGGTCGGCAAAGGAAGCGAAGTCATTCCGGCGTTAGAAAAATTACCCTACGGCATCCAATATTTTGACCGGTTCGGAAACAAAACAGATAAGCCGAAAACCCAGCAACTCGACGCGAACGTCACCGTAGCATCCGTACTGGAGAAATACATTCAAGCAATCGGAGGTGAAAAAACCCATTCGGTAAAATCCATTTTGGCTAATTATGAAGCTGAAGTCCAAGGCATGAAGTTAAACCTGAAAATCATCAATACCAGCGATGGAAAAACCATGAACCGTGTATCGGGAATGGGGATGGAACTCTCCAAAACCGTATTCAACGGTGAATCAGGCTACCACGTGCAGCAGGGCCAAAGAAAAGAAATGGACGCCGATGAAATAGCTGCTTACCGCTACGATGCCCAGCCTTTCCCGGAACTGACACTTGCCCAAAAACCCGGCGTAAAAATTACCGGAGTGGAAAACTTCAACGGAAAGGACGCTTATGTTTTGGAAGACGGGAAGAAGAAAACCTACTTTGACACCGAAACCGGTTTGATTCTCGGCACCGCAACCCAAATTGAAGCACAAGGCCAAAAAATGGTTCAAACCGTGACTTATGGCGAGTACCGCGAAACCAACGGCATCAAATTCCCGGCGGAATTTACCATGAACGTGGGGATGGATATGACCTTCAAATTAATGGATATCCAATTCAACGAAGGGGTTACCGAAGCGGATTTTCAATAAAGAACACCTATCATTAAATCAAAACACGGCCCGGAAATGAGCCGTGTTTTTTGATTAAAGAAAAAAAATCTGAAAATATCCATTTATTACATATATCTTTGCAGCTAATAAAATTTTTTTTAAATGAATAAAGGAGTCGTAAAATTCTTCAATGAGACCAAAGGTTTCGGATTCATTACCCCTGAGGACGGAGGTGATGATGTTTTTGTACACGTTTCAGGATTGAGAAGCAATGTTCGTGAAAACGACAAAGTTTCTTATGACGTGGAACGAGGCCAGAAAGGCCTGAATGCAGTAAATGTTACAGTGATTTAAATAATTTCTATCATATTTATTGGTAAGGCTGCCCAGAGGGCGGCCTTTTTTATGCTGTTAACCGCAATCTGATAGGAACGCCACAATCATCGTCATCTCGAGCTTGTCGAGATGTTGTGTATAGAACATATAGCCATTACTGTAAATATCTATATCTTTGATTTTAAGGGTTCATAAAAACACAAACAGAGTTTCATGAAAATTAAGTTAACACCTTTCTTAATCGTCTTGGGAATTTTAGAAATTCTTCTTTTATTCATGTCACTTTACTATAGTTTCATTGATAATAATGGCGGTAGAGCACTTGCCGGGGCAATTGCTTTTATAGGGTTAATCATTTTCTTTTTTATTTTAATCGTGGAGCAATTGATCATCAGTTATGCAAAATTTGAAAAAGAAAATATTTGGATTATAGAGTCTATAATCCTAATCCTTATAGCAATATGGATTTACTTTAACGGAATATCGATAGGATAAATAATCCATAAAAAGGGATTCTTCCGAATCCCATATTTTTACTTCAACCACAAATCAAAATAATCCGTAATCTTCTGCATCAGGTGCTCACGGTCTTTTCCGCGCACATTGTGCTCATAACCCGGATAAACAAAATAATCTACCTGAACGCCGTTGGAGACTGCATTGCGAAGAAAGTTAATGGAATGCTGCCAAACCACCACCGGATCATCCGTTCCGTGAATCAACAAGAGTTTTCCTTTCAAATTCTGGGTTTTGTTCATCAGCAGGTTATTTGCATAACCTTCGGGATTGGTTTCGGGCGTGTCCATATAGCGTTCGCCATACATCACTTCGTACATACTCCAGTCCAGAACCGGTCCGCCGGCAACGCCTGCTTTGAACACATCGGGCTGACGAAGCATAAAGGAAGTCGTCATAAATCCACCGTAACTCCAACCGTGAATGCCCATTCTTTCGCCATCTACAAAGGGTTTCGATTTCAGGAATTCCACGCCTTTCATTTGGTCGGTCATTTCTATTTCACCGAGATTTCTGAAAATGGCTTGTTCAAATTCCAATCCGCGGTTGGAACTCCCGCGACCGTCCATCACCCAAACCACATATCCGTTCTGCGCCATGTAATCGTACCAGAGATTTCCGCTCGCCGGAAAACGATTCAGGTTCATTTGTGCATGCGGGCCATTGTACAAATACACAATCACCGGATATTTTTTGGAAGCGTCAAAATTCGTTGGATAAATTAATTTACCATACAAATCCGTTCCATCATCGGCTTTTAGTGTCACATTTTCAACCTTTGGCATTTGGTATTCCGCCAATGGATTGGCTGCTGTGAAGAGGTTCTTTTTATACTTTTTATCGGTCGATAAAACATCGATTTTGCGGGGCGTAGTTTCATTTGACCAATTATCCAAAACATAAGTTCCCGTTGAATTCGAATTGAAAAAATGATAACCCGGATCACTGTCGATTCTTTCCATTTTACCATTTGTCCAATTCACCGAATACAGGTGTTTTTCCATTGCGCCGTCTTTGGTCGAAGTGATCAAAAGCTGTTTTTTATCCTTGTTTTCTCCTATAATTTCGTTTACCAACCAATTTCCTTTTGTAATTTGATTGATTAATTTCCCGTTTAAATCATAGCGGTACAAATGCATAAATCCATCGCGTTGGCTCCACCAAACTAATTCTTTTCCGTTGGGAAGGAAATATAATTCATTTTGGGGTTCCACATATTTGTCATGTGTTTCTTCGAACAAAGTTTTGAGGAATTTTCCGGTTTGGGCATCGTATTGGTTCAATTTCAAATGATTTTGATCCCGGTTCAGAATTCCCACATAAACCGATTTCTCATCAGGATTCCAAGTCACAGAAGTCAAATATTGGTTTTGCGGATTTTCGGTTTCCAGAAAAATGGTTTTTTCCGTTTTCGGATTATAAACGCCAAGTGTTACTTCGTGAGACGTTCGTCCGGCAAAGGGATATTTGATGTTTTTATTTACCGCCGGAGTCGTTGACCAATCCACCACCGGATAATCCTCGACCATGGTTTCGTCCATTCGGTAAAAAGCAAGCAAACTTCCTTTTGGCGAAAAGAAAATTCCTTTGTGAATCCCAAACTCTTCTCTGTGTACCGTTTTCCCGTTTAGAATCCCATATTTTCCATCGCTTGTAACTTGTTTTGTTTTACCATTTGAATCAATTAGATACAAATTATTGTCCACGACATATGCCATTTGACCCGAATTGGGTTCCACTTCGTTGGCTTCCATATTTTCAGGAACTCCAAACCATTTAACTGATTTTTTATCCTTCAGATTAAACCAATAATATTCCTTTTGTTCTTGATAATAGGCTTTTTCAGCATCTACCCAAACCAGATTCGGAACGTTGTTTCCTGCCGCAAAATCAGTAGAACGTAAAAGCGTATCTGCTTTCAGTGTGGCGGCTTCATAAGTCACCAAAGCATTTCCATAGCCGGTTTTTACTTTTTCATATAATTTATCGGAATCGGGTAACCACTGGTAGTTTTTGCCTTCGGCACGAATGCCCGTAACGGCTTCTTGCATGGTCAACTGTTTGGTTTGGGCAAATACTACCGATCCGAGTAGAATTGCCGTCAGAAAACTTATTTTATTCATTCTGTTTTTTGCTAATTATGTGTTCAAATGTAAGGCTAAATCTGCTAAATTTTTCTTTTCATTCCCTATGAAAATTTTATTTCCGTCTATCACAACCGGCCTTTTCAGGAATGTATAATCGTTCAAAATAGATTGTTGATAGTCCTTTTCGGTCAAAATTTGGTCTTTCAGCCCCATCTCTTTGTATTTCCTTGCCTTTCGGGAAAAAAGAGCTTCATAACTTCCCGCACGTTTTTTCATTTGTTCTAATTCTGAAGTGGTAATCGCTTCGGTTTTAATGTCATGTTTTTCAAATCCCGAAAAATCAAATTCCTTCATGATTCTCCTACAAGTATCGCATGTTCCGAGATAATAGATTTTTTTCATTTTACGAATTTAAGGATTTTGCAAATGCCAGAATATGTCCGTCCAAATCAGCAAAATAACAAACCGAATCACCCCAATTTCTTTCTTCAATCGGACTGATGGGCTTCGCTCCGGCATGCAACGCATTTTCAAATGCTTCTTTCAGGTTTTCTACGAAAAGATAGAGTTCACACCGTGGAATTCCGTTTCCAGAAACGGGATTGGGTGTTTGGTTCTGTAAAATATTCTGTATCCCCGAATTGGGCATTAATCCCAGTTTAGAATTTTCGGTCAATTGGAATTCGGTCATGCCCGGAACGTTCAAAACAGGTTCTTTTCGGAATAATTTCGTGTAAAATTCTGTGCTTTTTTGTTGGTCATCCACGTAAAGTATAAATTCAATTTTCTCCGATAATTTCATTTGGTTTTTTTTTATTTCAAACAGAATGGCCGAATACCTATTCCATTCAAAGATAAGACAAGGCCAGAATCGGAAAGGTATTTTTAGAATTATTTTTAAGCAGATGTTATTGAATTGGATGAAATAATGAAGGCAATATGAGTTACTATTAGCTCAAAAGCAATACGCCCGATAATTGATTGAATATTCCTTAAATTTGTGCTTCCTAAAGAATACGCACAAAAATGGATGAAATTATAAATAAAGTAGCCAAAAGCCCATTGGTAACAATTGATTTAGAAGACTTTTACCCCGAAGGCAAAAGAATGGTTTTTGACCTGAAGGATTTTTTGTATGAAGAATTAATCTTAAAAGAAAAGGACTTCCGTGAACAATTAAAAAACCACGACTGGACGGTTTACCAAGACGCCTATGTGGCCATGGACTGTTCTACCGATGCCATTGTTCCCTCTTGGGCATTTTTGCTGGCCGCCACACATTTACAGCCGTACGCCAAAAAAATTGTAAAAGGGAACTTGGTTGATTTGGAAACCGCCCTTTATCGGGAAATTATTTCAAATTGGGATGTTTCCCAATATGAAAACAAAAAGGTCATCGTAAAAGGATGCAGTAAAAAACCCGTTCCCGACGCTGCTTATGTCCAACTCATCGAAAAAATCCAACCTCATATTCAGTCGCTGATGTATGGTGAGGCTTGCAGTACGGTTCCCTTGTTAAAGAAAAAATGACTTTCGTCTAAAGGTCTAATCAACCGCTTTCAGCAAAATGGTATAAACTGGAAAGTGATCGCTGTATCCGTTTGCGTAAAAAGTATCACCCCCGTACATACGGAAAGGATAACCTTTGTATTGCCCTTCCGGTGTTACCAAATAGGGGGGAGAAAAAATGTCGGTTTTATACACTTTATAGGATTCGAACTTCTTTGCATGGTCGATTAAAGCCCCGCTCACAAAAATCTGGTCGAATAAATTCCAGGAATCCCGATAGGCCAAAGTCCCCATTCCTTTTTTGAACATGGGTTCCATAAGGTTGATGATATCCGAATCCTTGGCTGTGTTTTTATCGCCCTTGGCTCCCAGAGTCTTTCGGATGCTCGGGCTGACCGGATCGTCATTGAAGTCGCCCAAAGCAATGATTTTAGCGGCGGGATCCTCAGCCCTTATTTCGTCATAAATACCCTTCATCACTTCAGCCGCTTTTTGGCGTTTGGGAATGGTCGCTTTTTCGCCGCCGCTTCGCGAAGGCCAGTGGTTGACCAGAAACGTAATTTCTTCGCCATCCAATAGGCCCGTCACGCGAAGGATGTCCCGGGTATATGAACGCGATCCGTCGTCGTTGAAAGTTTCTACCACATAAGGTTGGGCCTTGGTTACTTTGAAGCGGTCTTTTTGGTAAATCAAAGCCACATCAACACCTCTGGCGTCAAAAGAATTGAAATGCGCAACCCCATAATTATAGGGTTTCAAAGCCGGTTGGCTGACCAAGTCTTCCACTACTTTTCGGTTCTCTACTTCACACAATCCCACGATTACGGGTGCAGAGCCGGTTTCTTCTTTGCCCAATTTTTCTATGACTTCCGACAGGTTATTCAGTTTTCGGTTGTACCGCTCTTCTGTCCAGACCTTTTTCCCGGTCGGCGAAAATTCATCCTGTAAAATCAATGGGCGTATGATTTTCTTACCTTCAATATTTTCATAGGTATAACGGTTGCGGAAGTAAACCGTATCTTGACTGGAAATCTCAGATTCCGCGATGGAAATGTGGTAATCCGGGTGTGTATAGGGCAAAGTTCCGTTTATGAGGCCAACTGAAGACTCGGTGTCGAATAAGTTTTCAACGTTGTAAAAAGCAACAGTTGCAGACTGGTATTTTTGCTGCGCAGAAAGATTTGTTGAAAACAATATCGTTATTACCGTTAACTTTGTTAAAGATTTAATAATTTTAAACATCATATATTTTATTACATTTGTGCCCTCTAAAAAGCTTAGAGAACGTTTTAAATCAGGACGCAAAAATAAAGATAAAAAATTCTTTAAATGAATAAATTATTGTTAAGTATGGCTCTGCTCCTTTTTATGGGGATTTCATTGATGGGCCAATCGAAAATTTCGGGCACAGTCAAGGACGCGGGTTCCGAAAAACAAATTTATGATTTAACGGTTTTAATGTTGGAAACCGGTGAAGAAGTAAAGACGGACAGGATCGGCTACTTCCAGTTTGTGGACGTACCGGACGGCAATTATACCCTTCGCATTTCGGGTGTAGGTTATACGCCTTTGGATCATGAGGTAACCGTGGCAGGTGAATCCGTGGAATTGGGCAACCTTATGGTTAATTTCAACCCGATGGGTGTGAATGTAGGGTTAATCACCCTGACGGAAGATGAACTTGCCGCCGATGAATCTTCGGCTCAATCCTCGGCCGGCTTGTTACAATCCTCCCAAGATGTTTTTGCCAGTACGGCATCTTTCGAATTGGGTGCTTATTGGTTCAAAGTAAGAGGATATGATAACAAATACAACGATGTGTTTTTCAATGGCGTTCGGATGAATAAAATCACCAATGACCGGGTGAACTTCGGGAATTGGGGTGGCTTGAATGACGTGACCCGCCGCCCCATTGAACAAACCATCGGCTCGGAACCTTCTGATTATGCATTTGGTGACGTCGGAGGCGTAACTTATTACGACACCCGACCTTCCCTGATGAGAAAAGGAACCAGCCTTGCGTATTCATTTACCAACCGTTCCTACAACCAACGTGTTTTGGCTACGTACAATACCGGTTTGATGCAAAACGGATGGGCCTTTATGGGCTCCGTTGCACGGCGTTGGGCGGAAGAAGGTGCCATAGAAGGAACTTTCTATGATTCTTGGGCATATTATTTTGCCGCAGAGAAAAAGTTCAACGACAAACATTCTTTGGTTTTCACAGGACTGGGTTCTCCCACCCGACGCTCTACCAATAGCCCGAATACCCAAGAGATTTATGATATAATGGGCAAAGATTACAATGCCTATTGGGGATGGCAGGATGGTGAAAAAAGAAGTGAACGCATCCGCAACTTTCACCAACCACTATTTATGCTGACGCACCATTTCAATATTTCACCGAGAACAAAATTGATTTCTACTTTGGGGTACCAGTTCGGTAAAGACAGTAGGACGCGTTTGGATTGGTTCAAAGCCAATAACCCTTCGCCAATCTACTACCGGAACCTGCCAAGTTATTACGAAAGTTTAGACGGCACAACGCCCGAAGAAGTGACAGAAATTGTCCGATTGTGGCAAACCGACCAAAATTATTCCCAATTGGATTGGACCGATATATACAACCAAAACTACAGCCGTGGCAATGGCGGTGCGGCATACGTCTTGGCAGCGGATGTGACCGAAGAAAACATCATTTCTTTCGCGTCCAATTTCAAATCTCAGCTTACGGATGATTTCAAGTTGACCGCAGGATTGAATTACCAACATACCACCGCTAATTTCTACCGGGAAGTAGTGGATTTGTTAGGCGGGCACCATTTCGTCAATTACAATGCTTTCCAAAAGGTACATTACAATATGGACGAAGACGCCAATAGAGAAGTTTATGAAGGCGATAAATACCAATACGATTATGAAATCGGGCACCAACGTGCAGATGTGTTTGCCCAAGGGGAATACGCCTATAACCAATTCGATTTCACCTTAGGAATTCGAGCCGCTTATACTACAATGTTCAGGGAAGGGAATTACCGCCATGAACAATACCAAGACAATTCAAAAGGAAAAAGCAAAAGCTATGACTTTTTCGATTTCGGAGCCAAAGCACAAGTACAATATAAATTGAACGGAAGAAACTTCTTCCAGTTCAATGCCGTGTACGCCACTTACGCCCCAACCATCGATGAAGTTTTCCCGAATGCAAGGTCCAATGATTACACGATTGATGAAAACAATTTCTTGCAAGGGGGTGAAAACTTAACGAGTTCAAAAGTATTGACTACCGACATCAACTATATTTTAAGAGCACCGAGAATCAAAGGACGTGCTACGGCTTTCTACACCAAATTCATGGATGAATATGAGAAAAACTTTGGGTACATCGATACCGGAAGCGGGAGCGGAAACTTGTTCGGTGCAGAATATATGTACAATGTTGACAAATTATTCTTTGGTGGCGAACTCGCAGCTGAAGTACAGTTGACTACCACTTTAACACTCTCCGCTGTTGCTTCATTCGGACAATATACCTATGACAACAACCCCTCTTACCAACGTTTTTCGGACAGCTATGACACCGGATTGCTGGAAGGGCAAGATGCTTTGATTACCGTTGGCGCAACCGCTCCGACTACCACTTACCTCGAAAACTACCGCGTAGCTACCGGCCCTCAACAAGGTTATTCCTTAGGCTTGGAATACCGCGACCCGAATTTTTGGTGGGTAGGCGCAACCGGAAATTACTTGGCAAGCAACTATTTGGATCCGGCTCCTTACCGCAGGACTTCAGAAGTTTGGGGTGCTGAGCCTTGGAATTACAGTGAGGAAATGGTTCGGGACTTCTTGCAACAAGAACAATTCTCCGATGAATTTATGTTGAACATCAACGCAGGTAAAACCTTCCGTTTCGGTAAATATTTCATGGGAATCAGCGCCAATGTAAATAACGTCCTGAACAACCGCCAATACGTGACCGGAGGATTTGAACAGGTCCGTGTCGGAAGCTTGGATGTTTTGGCAGATAGACCCGGCTATGCCAAAGTTTTCGGGCCGAGGTATTGGTATGACAGGGGCCGTTCTTACTTTATCAATGTTTTCTTCAGATTTTAATTAACGAATAATTATACTTAAAATGAATACAATCAAAAAAATCCAATTTCTAATCCTGGCAACAGTCGGTTTGTTACTTACCCATTCGTGTGTGCAGGATGACGATTTCGCGATTCCGCCCATCGTTTGTAACGACACTTGGGAAACGAATCTAACCATTTCGGACTTGTTTTCACAAGTTAACAGCGCAAACGGAATCCTGTCTTTTGACACAGACCAAATCTTGGAAGGATACGTGGTTTCAAGCGATTCTACCGGAAACTTCTTCAAAACGGTTTCTGTTCAGGACAGCCCTTCCGACCCAAGCTTGGCTTTACAGGTTGAAATGGACCGGACCAATTTGTTCAACAACTTCCCGCTGGGTTCCAAAATTAAAATCAACCTTAACGGACTGAACGTTGGGTACGACCGTGGTGCTTTGAAAATTGGGGAAACTTACCAAGATGCTAACGGCAATACCCGTGTAGGAAGAATGGCAGAATCCAAAATCGACAGCCATGTGGCAAAATCCTGCGACCCTATTCAGGAAATCCAGCCGGTGGTTTACAATTCCATCTATGAAGCCATTGATGCCGCGAATTCCGTGAGCCATATCAATACTTTGGTGACCATCCACAATGTACAGTTTGCACAAATTGGCGTGACGTATGCCGATGAGGTGACCCAAACCACTGTCAACCTGACCTTGGAAGGAGCTACCGAAGCTACCCAAAACCAGACGACCGTATTAAGAACAAGCGGATTTGCGGACTTTGCCGGGGAAGTTGTTCCGGAAGGAAGCGGAAGCATTACAGCCGTATTGAGTGCGTATGATTCCAATAACAACGGTTCCATTTCAAGAGGCGAATACCAGTTATTCATCCGCGATACCAACGATGTACAGTTCGACAACCCACGCTTTGGCGGTGGTGGTGGCGGAAGCGGTGACGGCCCAGGCCCAATCGGCGGAGGAGACGCTGAATTCGTTTCTTGTTTGAGCGAAAACTTCGAATCCTATGCGCCCGATACCGAAGAATTCCCGGCTTATGAAAACAATGCTTACAGCGGTAGCCGTTATTGGGGCTTAACTTCATTCGGCGGAAACAAATACATCCAGATGACGGCCTTCAATTCTGACGATGCGGTCAATACAACTTATTTCGTAGTGCCGGTTAATTTCTCCGAAGCAGATACTTTCTCGTTCAAAACCAAAGACGGATACAACAACGGAAACGTATTGACGGTTTATTATTCCACCAACTATACTTTGGGTGGTGACATTGCTGCCGCTACTTTGGTGGACATTACTTCTGCATTCAACATTTCTACCGGAAATACCGCAGGATATGGTGCCAACTTCGTGGAATCAGGAGCTTATAGCTTGGCTTCGCTCAGCGGAAACGGTGTCCTAATCTTCAAGTATGAAGGAGGAAGCGGGGTAACGACGACTATGC
>JAEZDQ010000179.1 GCA_023433225.1 Bacteroidota bacterium
GCATACAACCACCGCTGTCTCAAGGGAAAATTTTGATGAGTTTATTTAAGTCGCTCATAAAAAAACAATTCATGTCCGGGAAACAATTCCGGATGAAAAATCGCAGCCAAATCTTTTAAAACCCAATTCGGCCTTGCAGTTCCCGTTTCGAAATAATCATTGGCCCCTGTAGGAGATTTTCTCTTGTTCCAATTGTAAATATTCCCGGATTTAAATGCTGCAAACCATTCGTAATGGGGATAAGTTGCCAGCAATGCTGCTTTGCTCGGGAAATCGCCTGCATTCATCCAGATATCGGCGTTGTGGGCTTTTTCAAAAACCGATTCAAAGGAGAGATTCAAAGTACCCGCACTTATATCGGCAGACCAAAGGTAATCCCCGCCGGCATCTTTAAAAAGGATCGCCTGAAAACTTTTTCCACCGGGCATATACCAAACATCGCCATACATCTGATTGGCAATGACCGCAGGGTTTTTGGTGGAACTTTCTTTCACTTTGGAGTGAATTTCCAGGTAATTTTTCTCGATTTCCTTAAATAAATCATCCGCTTCTTTTTCCTTGCCGAAAAGCTTCCCGAAGATTTTCACATATTCAGCTTTTGCAAGCGGTTCCGGCTCTTCATATTCATCAATGTAAAGAATATTTATGCCTTCTCTTTTCAAAAGTTCATGAAACTTTGCGAGTGTCGGTCCGGAAGTCGTTATAAAAACATCCGGTTTGGAGACCAATATTTTTTCAATAAACAATTCATTGAATGTCCCGATTTCAATGATTTTATTTGCCTTCAAATTTTGGTGGATTTCAGGATTAAAAATAAAATCAATTTGACTCACCCCGGTTATTTTATCGGTCAGATCCAATTCATCCAGATAAGCAATCACCGAAGTCGGAACCACCATGGCAGTTTTCAGCGGTAAATCTTTTTTTGCAAACCGAAGGGCTTCACCGCCCGAGTTCAGGCTGATTGAGTCCTGATTTTCATGCCATTGTATTTTTGTGATATATTGGAATTGGATTTCGTTTTCGGAAGAAAGATCGGGTGAATGCTCTTTTTTACAGGAAAGAATTACCAAAAAGAGAATCGCGACAACCTGTACATATTTCATAACCGCAATTTAAGGAATTTGGTCAAAAAAGAAAGAATGTATATCTTTGCAGTCCAAATTAAAGGCCTCGTGGCGCAACTGAATAGCGCATCTGATTACGGCTCAGAAGGTTACAGGTTTGAATCCTGTCGAGGTCACCACCCCAACTGATTTCAGTTGGGTTTTTTATTTAAGGATCATCGTGAATTTGTGTCATTTGAATGGCATTGATAATGCCTGCAGTAGAGGCTGTATTGTTAAAATAAACATATAGTTCCTCAAAATCCGGGGAAGTCAAATTTTTGAATAAGGTTTCCAGCTCCTCTATTGTGTATTGCGAATAAAACAATTCAGGATTCCCGTGCATCCGGACATAGCCGATTGAAGAAGTTTGCAGAATATCAGTCGGAAGATTTGGGAAGTTGACACTGCAAAAAATCAGACCACGTTGGCTCAATGCTTTTGTGACTTCCAGATTCCACCAAGACTTATGCCTGAATTCAATCACATTTTTGAAGCCGGTGTTCATAGCGTCGATAACCAATCCTAATTTATCTATACTAAAATCAAAACTGGGTGGAAACTGCCAAAGTACGCAAGCCAATTTCTCTTTAAGCCCATTTTTGCAAACTTCATAAAATTGAGCAATTTCGGCTTCAGCGTTAATTAATTTTTTAAAATGGGTGATAATCCGCGGGACTTTTACACTGAATAAAAAGTTTTCTGGTGCTTTATCATACCAAGTCAAAAGGCTTTTCTCAGTTGGGAATTTATAGAAAGTACCATTTAATTCATAGGTATTGAAATGTTGGCAATAGAATTCAAACCATTTTTTCTTGGGTAAATCTTCCGGATAAAATAAATTCTTCCACGAAGCGGTCGCATAGCTTGAACAGCCAATATGGGATTTTCTTTTATTCATCGATGGAATGAATAGAAATTTCATGCCAGAATGATTCGCATTTCTATGATTTTTTATTTCTACGAATGTCCCTAAATTCGCAGTCTTAACTTCGAAACTATGCACTTCATTAATCCGGATGAAACTTTTGATTTGGCCATCCACCGGGTGGGCAATAAATCCACTGACGAAGGAACCCATTTATCAAAAACATTGACTTTTTATACTCAGGAACTTTCCGAAACACTTTATGGATTCTTTACAAAACCTTTTAAAACGGATGAATATTTCAGGTTTTCGGATCAGGATGGATTGGAGGCAAACACGGTTTATGCAGCGGTGAAAAGCATTTTCGAAGACCCATCACAACTCTTGAAAAATTCAATTCACATCGCCCACCATTTGTACAATACTTGTTCAAACCCAAAGGTCAAAGCAGGTGATTTGTTTGTGGTCCGTTTTCCGGATGCCATTGTTGACGGGGCGCACACCACCGCAATTGGGATTTTTAAGTCCGAAACCAAAGAAAAGTTTTTGCAGGTTTCACCCACTGAAAGTGCATATAATGTTCAGATTGAACAAGGGATTTTGCTTTCCAAAATTGACAAAGCCTGTATGATTTTTAATCTGGAAGAAGAAACCGGTTTTCTGGTCGCCAATTTCGACAACAGCAAGGGTGATGAACTTGGAATTTGGACGGATGATTTCTTGGGTTTGACAAAAAGGGAAGACGAATTTTTCGATACCGAAAACACCTTGAATCTCTGCAAAAGCTATGTTTTGGATAAATTACCCGAAGATTTTGAAGTACAAAAAATCGATCAAGTTGACCTGCTCAATAAGTCGGTAAACTTTTTCAAGGAGAATGATGCATTCAAACTGAATGAATTTGCCGAAAAAGTGTTGGTGCAGGATGAATTAAAAAAAAGCTTCGAAGATTACAAAAAACATTATGAAGATTTGTATGAAGTCGAGGTAAACGACCATTTTGAAATTTCTAAAAATGCCGTAAAAAAACAAGCTCGATTCTTCAAAAGCATCATTAAATTAGATAAGAATTTCCACATTTACGTGCATGGAAACCGCCAAATGATCGAGCAGGGAATTGACGAAGAAGGAAAAAAATATTACAAATTGTATTATAATTCTGAAAATTAATTCTCTAAGTTTAACCCAAATTAAGCAAAATGGAATCCTATTACATAAAATCCGACATCCTGAATCATATTGCCGTTGTTGAATTTTATCATCCGAAAAGCAATTCATTTCCAAGTACACAATTGAATGAACTCATACGGATGCTCGATGATTTGGGCAGAAATGACGAAGTGAAAATCATCATTCTGAAAAGTGAAGGCGATAAAGTTTTCAGCGCGGGTGCTTCCTTTGATGAACTTTTAACGATTGACGAATTCGAAAAAGGAAAAAAATTCTTCATGGGATTTGCGAATGTAATTTTAGCCATGCGCCGTTGCCCGAAATTCATCGTGGGGTGCATAACCGGAAAAGTCGTCGGAGGCGGTGTAGGTTTGGCTTCTGCCTGTGATTATGCGCTCGCTGATGAAAATGCTTCGGCCCGTTTGAGTGAATTATCCATCGGGATCGGCCCATTTGTCATCGAACCTGCTATTACGAGAAAAATCGGAGTAACGGCTTTCTCGGAAATGACAATGAATCCGACCGAATGGAAATCACCGCAATGGCTAAAGGAAAAAGGAATTTACAACCATATTTTCCCGGATGCCAAAACCTGTGAAGAAGAAACGATGGCTTTTGCCAGTCAGTTATCGGTGTACAGTCTGGAAGCCATGCGCGATTTGAAATCTGTTTTTTGGCAGGGAACGGAACGTTTACCCGATTTGATGCAGCAGCGCGCCGAAATGAGCGGCCGGTTGGTACTGTCTGATTTTACGAAAGAAACATTGCTCAAATTCAAATCCAAATCATGATTGACACCATAATTTTTGATTTTGGAGGGGTTTTGGTCGATTGGAATCCCCGCTATCTTTATCGCGATTATTTTGCGGATGATGAAAAACTCGAGTGGTTCCTTTCGAATATTTGCACAGATGAGTGGAACATTGAGCAGGATCGCGGGCGTTTGCTTTCCGAAGCTACGGAATTATTGGTCAAGGAATTTCCGGATTACAAAAAGGAAATTGAAATGTATTACGGCCAATGGGAAACGATGCTCAAAGATGCTATTCCTGAAACGGTTGAAATTCTTTTGGAACTGAAAAAGAAATACAGAATGTACGGATTGACAAATTGGTCTGCGGAAACTTTTCCGATAGCTTTGAAGCGATTTGAATTCTTTGAAGTTTTTGATGGGATTTTGGTTTCGGGTGAAGAAAAACTCATCAAGCCCGATGTGAAAATATTTGAAATGATGATGGAAAGATTTAGCCTGAAACCTGAGAATTCTTTATTCATTGATGACAATGAAAAAAATGTAGAAGCCTCAAGAAAATTCGGAATCACAACCATTCATTACAAGAATCCGGAGGATTTAAAAAAAGACTTAATAGAACTTGGTATTCTTTAAAAAGAACTTTCTGCGAGCAAAAAATTAATGCTGTTTATCCTCTTTCGAAAAGAATTTCTCTTTCACGAATTCATAAATAATCGGCAGGATAGAAAGGAAAATGATGAGCAAAACGACTTTAGAGAAATTGTCTTTCACAATCGGAATATTCCCCAGAAAGTAACCGACAAGTGTAATTCCCACCACCCAGATGATCGCGCCCAGAACATTGTAAGTGATAAAAGTTCCGTAATTCATTCTTCCGACACCCGCGACAAATGGAGCCAGCGTTCTTACAAACGGCACAAAACGCGCGATGACAATGGTTTTGCTGCCATATTTTTCATAAAATGAATGTGTCTTGTCAATGTGTTCTTGTTGAACAAATGACTTCCCGAAAATCTTGACTTTGAGCGCACGGGAGCCGAATTCCCGCCCAATGCTGTAATTCAGGGAATCTCCCGCAATGGCAGCAATTAAAAGCAAACCAATCACAATCCAGACGTTTAGTCCAGTATCCTGGGCGGCCAGCATTCCCGCTGCAAACAATAGGGAATCACCGGGTAAAAACGGCATTATGACCACCCCGGTTTCCACAAATACGATTAAAAATAAAATCGCATAAATCCACAATCCGTAATCTTTGATAAATTCAGCCAGATGCTGGTCTATATGCAGGATGAAGTCAATCAGTTCCATTCGGGAAATTTTAGTGCGAAGTTAATTCAATTTTTGGAAAACCTTGTCAAGGCTCCGAACCTTGACAAGGTGAAAGAAATCATTTCCATTCGATTTTCCTCGAAACGAACTTTTGAATTTTTACAAAATGAAACCACTAAAATTTTTTAATCCTTTTCTTAATCCTTATTTTTAGGCTTTAAATTTTTAAATATATGACTTATCGGAATTTACTCATCACCATAGAAAATAAAACAGCCATTGTTACACTGAATCGCCCGCAGGCACTGAACGCATTGAACAAAGAACTTTTGGGAGAAATCAGTTCTTTTTTGGATGAAGCAGCCGAAAACCCTGAAATCAGAGTAATTATTTTGACCGGGAGTGGTGAGAAATCTTTTGTAGCCGGAGCGGACATCAAGGAATTCAGCGATTTTTACGGTGTTCAGGGAGAAGAACTGGCAAAAAAAGGTCAGGAAGAAGTATTTGACAAAATTGAAAGATCCCCGAAACCCGTCATTGCAGCCGTTAACGGTTTTGCTTTGGGAGGTGGTTTGGAGCTTGCGATGGCAGCACATTTCAGGATTGCTTCCGACAATGCGAAACTCGGCCTTCCCGAAGTCACACTGGGTCTGATTCCGGGATATGGCGGGACACAACGCCTTCCGCGCCTGGTGGGAAAAGGCCGTGCAGCACAAATGATCTTCACTGCAGAAATGATTTCGGCACAAAGAGCTTATGAAATCGGTTTGGTCAATGAAGTAGTTACTCAACCGGAGTTGCTGGACAGGGCAAAGGCAATTGCTTCCAAAATTTCCCAAAACTCTTCCGTTGCCATCGCCAAAGCGATTGAAGCAATGAATTTATATCATTCCGACGAAGGCTTCGATATGGAAATAAAAAATTTCGGGGAATTGTTTGACGAAGAAGATTTCAAAGAGGGAACCACAGCTTTCATGGAAAAAAGAAAACCGAATTTCAAATAGTTATGGATTTACAAAACTTACACAACAAAGTCGCTTACATCACCGGCGGAACCAAAGGAATCGGACTTGGGATAGCCAAAGTATTATTGGACGCGGGAATGCGGGTCGCCATCAGCGGAAGAATTCCGGAAAATGTAAAAGAGGCCGTTGAGAATTTAGGCGATAAATCCAGCGTGATTGGCGTTCAGTCAGACGTTCGGAACTTTGTGGACGAGCAGGCGGCGGTTGAACGGATATTGGATCATTTCGGGCAATTGGATGTTGTAGTAGCCAATGCTGGACTGGGTAATTTTAAACCGGTCGATGAAATGACTTTGGACGAATGGAACCAGATGATTGACACCAATCTTACCGGGGCATTTCATACTTTGAAAGCAACCGTGGAGGAATTGAAAAAATCGGAGGGATATTACATCACAATCGCCAGTTTGGCCGGTACAAATTTCTTTGAAACGGCTTCAGGTTATAATGCTTCGAAATTTGGCGTAGTAGGCTTTACACAGGCAGCTATGCTGGATCTGCGGAAATATGGAATCAAGGTTTCTACCATTATGCCGGGTTCTGTCGCGACCTATTTTAACAACCATACACCGGATGAAAAGGATAGTTGGAAAATCCAGCCGGAAGACATCGGACAATTGGTTTTGGATTTACTGAAAATGAGCCCCAGGACTTTAC
>JAEZDQ010000026.1 GCA_023433225.1 Bacteroidota bacterium
CTCATTCACATCGATTCCACGTGCAGCTACGTCGGTTGCAACCAACAATTGCAATTGTTTACGGCGAAATTTATCCATCACCGTGTCACGCTGTGCCTGAGATAAATCGCCGTGCAAAGCGTCTGCATTGTATCCGTCCTGAATTAAGGCATCTGCCACTTCTTTGGTTTCTCTACGGGTGCGACAAAATACAATTCCGTAAATATTCGGGTTGATGTCCGCCAATCTTTTCAAAGCCAAATAGCGGTCATTGGCACGAACCATATAATACTGATGAACCACGTCATTAGACGCTTCATTGGATTTCCCGATTGAAATTTCATCGGGTTTGTGCATGTATTCATTGGCAATTCTTCGGACTTCCTTCATCATGGTTGCCGAAAACAAAAGGGTTTGTTTTTCTTCAGGTGTTCCTTCCAGAATCGCATCGATGTCTTCCCGGAATCCCATGTTGAGCATTTCGTCGGCTTCGTCCAGTACCAACCAATTGATGTGGTTGATTTTCAAAGCGCCACGGCCAATCAAGTCCAAGGTTCTTCCCGGAGTACCCACCACGATTTGCGGGTTCTTTTTCAAACCGTTGATTTGCTTCACGGCATCTGCACCGCCATATACCGGTTGGATCATCACATTTCCCAGGTATTTGGAAAAGCTTTCCAAGTCTTTGGTAATCTGTAAACAAAGTTCACGGGTCGGGCAGAGGATGATGGCCTGAACGGTTCTGCTTTCTACGCTGAGTTGTTCCAAAATCGGCAATCCGAACGCGGCTGTTTTTCCGGTTCCGGTTTGCGCCAGTGCAATCAGGTCTTTTTCGGAACCGAGGATTTGCGGAATGGCTTTTTGTTGGATGGGGGTCGGGTTGACGAAACCCAGTTCGTCCACGGCTTGCAACAAATTTTTGTTCAAGCCCAAGTCATGAAATGTCATCATTTTTTAATTTTATTTGCCGGTAATCGGTCACTCACCTTCGCACCGGAGATTATTAGTTAATCGAATGCGAAAGATGAAATTCAATGGCCACGCAGCCTATAAAACCCAAAATGATCTTTTACATCCGTGTTTTCCACCCGGAAAACGGGCGCAAAGGTAGGGTTTATTTTTGAATTAAATATATAGAATGAGTAATTAAAATAAGTTTAAGATTAGAAAACCTCTAAAATCTTATATTTCTTCCCGTTGAAATCCAATTCATCGCCAACCTTTTTCCCTTCCAATGCGGCATAAATAGGCGCATCAGTTTGGAGTCCGATGAAAGTTTTCCCTTCATACTGAAATTGCGAAGCGGAAATCCCGATGTAAAAATTCAGGGAATCGGTCAGTACCAAAGCACCCGGCTCTACTTGGGATTTGGGCGAAAAACTGATATTTACAAAACTATCCAGTGCCTGTTTGGCAGAATTGATCCTTGATTCCAAGCTTCGTGCCGATTCCCGGCTCTGATCTTGTTGCGCAAAATCATCGAGTTCCAATGAGGAGTCTTCGTCCAGATCGGCAGATTCGGTGTGGGTCCGGTGCATTTCCCTCAAACCATTGAGTTCCTTCATTTCGTTTTCGATGATGCGGTTTCTGATTTGTTCTTTTAAATCCATGTCTGAAGTTTAAGAATCGTAAATTTAAGCATTTTGGTCTGATTTTTTCATAGAGAGAAGGCATAAATTCCTTTTATGAAAAACCTTGTTTTTATTTTTTTTATACTGGTCATTTCGGGAAAGGCACAAAAAGCCGGCGAACTTTATTTCAATTACGATGAACTGGTTGGAATTCAAATCGAATCCTTATCGGAATTAAAAGTCCATTACAACCTCAAAGGAAAACCCGGTTCACAGGCTACGGAATTCACCCGGCTCGAAAACGGAATCCGTTTGGGGAAATTGACGCAAAATGCAAATCCCAACCTGAAAAAATTGAGTGAAGAACCGCTGGAATTCATAGACGGAAACCTCTATCTCCCTAAATATCGGATGTTTTTCTATTCGGCACCCAACCGCAAACTGATGGAAAACCGGGATTGTTACATCGTCAACAATCAAGTCTATTTCGCGCCTCGCGGAAAAGTAAAAGGGAAGCTGAAAAGAGCCATTAAAAATTTACAAAAAGAATCTCTCCAAACCTCTCAATTGGACTCCAAAACGACATATGATAAATACGGCATCCATTGCTTGGGTGCTACCGAAATCTTGGGAATTCCAAAAAAGTAAAGATGTAAAGTATTAAATAGAGATATCTTTCTCGTGAACCGGAAGGCTGATGATTTCTTCTACCTTGCCTTCGGAAGAAACTTTGGCAGCCGTAAGTTTTTTGCCGAATCCTGCCCCCGTATCGAGGTACCAAGCATCAGCAACTTCATCAAAAATGGGCTCATCTACCACAATATGGCCTAAAAACTGGCGTTTACCAATGTTTTTAAGCGGTTTGCGGTTGAACAATACGCGGAGATCGTCGTCATCAATCGGAAATTCTGAATCTTCGGCTATTCCCGCATGGCTGGCATAAACTACTCCGTTTTGCCATTGGTGCGGCAGTTTACGAAGCCAATCAAGGGTTTTGAGGTAGTTCAGGTTATAGATTTCGAATTTCTGCTTGGCACTCAGTGTTAAACTGTCCCGGTAATATTCTTCAAATAGGTATTCGTTGTTTCCTTTCAGGATAACCATATCCCAGCCGGATTGTGCTTGGAGTTTGATTAAATATTCCAAAACCGCAAAGGTATGTTTGCCTTTGTTGACAAAATCGCCGAGCAATACCAACTTTTCCTGCTCCGGGTTCCAGGAGGATTCGAGCAGTTTTCGCAGGGTATAATAACATCCGTGGACATCGCCGACGATGAAATAGCTCATGAATTACTTTTTACCAAATCTAACCAACAAATTTTATACCCTGTTTAAATTTAAGTAAATAAGAATTTAATGAATGGTTAAATGAGGCAGCGATTCCGAGATTCTGTAAGGAAATATCAATTGCTTCCTTTACGGAGTTTTTTCTTGGAAGCGGATTTGTATTTGTTTTCGAGAATGGGGTATTTTTCAAACATCTCAAACTGCAGTTCGGCATTCATTTCAGCTGCTTTTTTGAAAGCGGAATTGCCCATTTCTTCTTCGCCCAATAAATAATAACAGTTACTCAATTGGTAATACAATTCCGCACGGTTAAAATGTTTCAGCCCACGGTAAGCGGCGTCTACGGCTTTTTGGTAATCACCAATCGTGATGAGGGTTTCAGTCAATCCCAACCAATTGTAAAAATTTTTGGGTTCGAGTTCTACCAATCGGTAATAGTCCAGCGTTGATTCTTCAAACCTTACCAACTGGATGTGCAGGTAAGCCCGCCGTTTCCAATAGTCAATGTTGAGGGAATCCAAGTCGAGCGCACGGTTCAAATAATAGAGTGCTTCTTCGTAATTGCCCAAACTTTCATAAAGGTCGGATGTTGCTACCCAGCTTTGATCCAGTTGCGGATCTTCATGCAGCGATTGGTGGAAAGCTTTTAAGGCTTTGAATGGTTTGCCCAGTTTCATGTAGCATTCGCCTATTTTCAAATAAGTATAAGCGGCCGAATCATCCAGCTCCAATGTTTCTTCATAGACCGCTATGGCGGCTGCATAATCCTCTAATTTCTCCAAAGTCATCGCCTTTTGGGTATAGGACATGATTCCTTTGGGATTGATCAGGGTAGCATAGTCAAAAGCTCGGTGGGCTTCTTCATAATTTTTCAAAACCATATATTGCTGACCCAATTGAGACCAAGCAATCTCTGAATAAGGACGTAAGTCGATGTACTGCAAGAGAAATTCAACACATTCTTTATTCATGTACAGTTCTTCAAAGCACTGTATGCAGGAAAAGAAAGCGAAATCGTCGTCCAAATCCAATTCCAATGCCTTTTTAAAACTGTACAATGCTTGGCCTATTTCATTGATATTGAGGTATTCATTCCCCAAGCAATTGTAAATATATTCCAAATCGTCACCGAATTCGAGGGCTTGTTTGTAATATACAATGGCTTTTTTAGGCACTTCTTTCAAAGACCAAAAACGAGCCATGCAAATGATGAAATCGGTGTCATTGGCACCCACTTCCTTCAATCCTTCAATCAAGGTGGCTGCTGCTTTCAGTTTGTTTACGGACAAAAGATATTCCAATTTTTTGATCTGAATCTCTGTGTTGGCCGGATACATATTCATCGCATAATCAATCGCTTTTTTGGCATAGGGCAAATCGCCAACATCCAAATAATACGCAATGATTTCGTAAAATTCTTCTGTATCGAAATAGAATTGTTGCCGCTTTTCGAGCATCTGCTCAAACCGTTCAATCAATTCATTATTTAAAAAATTTTCTTCCATATTGACTTTACGAAGTTACGGATAAACAGGGAGTTTTGCGCTATGAATTATTTCAGTTTTGCACAAGGAATGAACAGTTCTGAGAGAATAGAAAATAGAAAATGAAAAATTGATAGAGTTTTGTAGATTTGATCTTTGCTTAATTATTCAAAAGAATTGGAAGATTTTTGGAGAAAAAATGAAAATGAAGAATTAGAGGAATATTATAGAATAGCACAAAAATAACTATTTCAAATCGTTTCATCCAAAATACTATTTTAATGCGCTTAACTCCGCAATAAATCGATCTCCCAGATCATCGGCTTCCTGTTGCGTAGGTGCTTCAGTATAAATCCGGATGATCGGTTCGGTATTGGATTTTCTCAGATGAACCCATCCGTTTTCGAAATCGATTTTCACACCATCCACCGTGGAAACTCCTGTCACATTGAGCGAAGTCCAAATGTTTTGATTTTGGTACTTCTCCTCTACTTTTTGGAGCAAAGCATCCACATCGATTTCAGGCGTTAATTCGATTTTCTTTTTGCCCATGAAATACGGCGGATAAGAAGCGCGCAATTCGCTTACTTTCATGTCATTTTCTGCCAAATGACTCAAAAACAAAGCAATTCCCACCAAAGAATCACGGCCGTAATGCAATTCCGGATAAATAATTCCGCCATTGCCTTCCCCACCGATTTTCGCGCCGTTTTCCTTCATTTTGGTCACTACATTTACTTCGCCTACCGCCGAAGCTTCGTATTTTTGTCTATGCTTTTCGGCGATGTCACGCAAAGCCCGCGAAGAAGATAAATTGGAAACGGTCGCCGAAGGCGTTTTGCCTAAAACATAATCTGCAACTGCAACCAAGGTATATTCCTCTCCGAACATTTCGCCATCTTCAGAAATAATCGCCAAACGATCCACATCAGGATCTACAACGATTCCGAAATCCGCTTTTTCTTCAACCACTTTTTTGGAAATATCGGTCAAATGTTCTTTCAAAGGTTCCGGATTGTGAGGGAAATGCCCGGTGGGTTCGCAATATAATTTTACATATTCAACACCCAGTTTGTCCAATAAAGGCGGAATCGAAATTCCTCCGGTGGAATTCACGGCATCAATTACTACTTTAAATTTCTTTTCTGCAATTGCTTGGGCATTTACCAAAGGAAGCTGAAGTATTTTATCGATATGAATTTGAATTCCTTCTTCGTTTTTCTCATAAGTTCCCAAATCATCGACTTCCGCAAAATGATAATCATCGTTCTCGGCGATTTTCAGGATTTCGGCTCCGTCCAATCCCGACACGAATTCGCCTTTGGCGTTCAATAATTTCAAAGCATTCCATTGTTTGGGATTATGACTTGCAGTCAAAATAATTCCGCCGTCGGCTTCCAGATGTGGAACCATTACTTCAACAGTCGGCGTGGTGGAAAGACCTAAATCAATTACATCAATCCCAAGTCCGATGAGTGTGGAACTCACC